>DUZB01000006.1 GCA_013349725.1 Deltaproteobacteria bacterium
GGCCAGTACGACCCTAAGGGCTGTGCATAATTCTAATTGAGAAAATTGGCGATTTGCCGTGATCTCTGATATTAAAGATCTCATTGAGGAAGAACAAAAAAGAGTATTTTCTCTAATCAATCGTATTCTCAATCACGGCCCTCCAAACAATGAAAAGAAGTTCAGACACATAGGCGATCAAATCTACGAACTTAAAACCTCTGGTGGAACTCGGATATTGTGCTTTTATGGTGGCGAAAATTTACCCAACTCCCTGATTCTTGCTCAAGGATTTTACAAGCCGAAGAATAAAATATTGATGCGTCAAAAGAATAGGACTATGAAATGGCGCGAGGCAAATATTGAGGTAATACAATAGAGTCTATAACAAGCCAAAAGGAAATGCAATCATGAGACCAGGAGAATGGTTTAAGCAGAAATTGGAGTCGCTCAAGGAAGATTTTGACTTTCGCCTCGAAACGCTGATCTTAGATATCACCGAACAAATCTGCAAAAGGATGAAAAAGAAAGTAATCAACCGAACAAGGCTCCGTGAGCTATTGAATGTTTCTCCACCGGCTGTGTCCAAGATTTTAAATGGAAATTCAAATTTCACACTTAAAACCTTATTATCTATGTCGGATGCTTTAGGATTGGACTTGAAAATTGATTTTGTTGAAAAGAGCTCGGTGTCTTATGAAGCATGCGATAGTCATCAGTTCCATGAACCCACTTGTTATTATGATGATAGCCGCTATTTGGCTCCAGCTACGTTCGCATCGACCTCAGATGAAATCAATATCACCGCAACGCCATTAAAAAGAAAAGCATTTGTTCCCTTGACCGCAGCTCATGAAGTAATACCAATAGGAATAAGTTCGGAATGGAGACAGGCAGCATAAGCGCATCAAATAAATGGAGCATAAAAATGAAAACAAGTGAGTCGTACAAAAAGATAATCACTGAAGAAATCGACTATGCCGCAGGAATGATGGATAAGGCCGAAGATGTCGAAAAAAAATCTATTTTTTCAGTGCTATTCCAGCAACAATTCAAAGGATTTTCAACCTTGAGTATGATCCGGATCTTGTTTACGTGCATGGCATTCTTCAGAATACCTACGCTGCATTCACCCAAAGGCTTCATACGGTTAAGGCCGGAGATTCGGTTGTGCCCTTACTTGGGATACAAATTGAGAAGCTTATTGAATTTATTATGGAACTTTCGGAAAAAATCAGAAAGAATGAAGACCTCAATGGAACATTGAAAAAACTTGCTATCCTTGGCTACTCGACATCAGGAAATGGATATTATCTGTTACAGAGGGGCATACTAACATTAAGCGAATCCTAAGAAGCGGATTTGCTCGAACTTTTATTGAGGGCTCAATCTAAATACCATCGACAGTGGATAGGCCTTCTTGCTCGGTCCAACGGGACGGTACAGCTTCGTATTTTTGATTTTTAGGTCTTTTTCGATAGAAACCGTTTTAAAATATATGGAGCCGATTTTTGGGTGAGAATCTAAAATCTTGTACAAGGACTGTACAAAAACGGACTCTGTCAAAAAGGACTTACAGCGAATTGCCATAACTGCTTAATTTTACTGGTGCCGAGACCAGGAATTGAACCAGGGACACGGGAAGCTATATTCCCTTAATTACTATTCCCATCATTGGATACAAGGTGTCAGGTTTGAATTTTTTGTCTAAATTTTGGCCAAAAAAGGGTTTCAAAGAAAAAAGGACTTACGGCGATATGCCATAAGTACTTGTAATTACTGGCGCGCCCAGCAGGATTCGAACCTGCGACCTACGGATTCGTAGTCCGTCACTCTATCCATCTGAGCTATGGGCGCGTAAGGACATTCTCTATATCAGATCTTTCAGGTTCTTGCAACCGCTATATTGAAATGTCGGTTGGATTTCCATTTGGTCAGGAGTATTTTCTCAGGATTTCTTCTATGATTTTGCTGGTCGAGAATCCAGTTTCAAAGGGAATGCTGATCACCTGGCCTCCATTTTGCCTGACTGTCTCTGCTCCGATAATCTGATCCTCGGCCCAGTCTCCACCCTTGACAAGGATATCCGGCAACAGGTGTTGAATGACGACCAGTGGATTGTCCTCATCAAAAATCAGCACCATGTCTACGGATTGCAGGGCTGCGATGATTTCGGCCCTGGAGTTTTCCTCAAGGATCGGCCTTTTGTTGCCCTTGATGGCTCGAACGGAACGATCACTGTTGATGGCCACGATCAGGAAATCCCCCAGGTTTCGGGCAGCTCTGAGGTAGCGAACGTGCCCCGGGTGCAGGATATCGAAGCAGCCGTTGGTGAAAACGACCCGTCTGCCTGATTTTTTCAGATTTTGCCGTTCTTTACCGGCCCGGTCAAGAGGCTTTATTTTTTCTGTGGTTGATTTCATATTTGTAAGACCATTTCTTTCCAGACCCTAATAGGCCGCGGCTCGTGCCAGCGTGACACAGAAAATCCTGTTGGCTCCCCCTTTCCTGAGAATTTTCGAACAGGCATTGAGGGTATTGCCGGTCGTTGAAACATCGTCCACCAGCAAAATATTCCTCTCCCTTATCCTATTCTCATTTTCCAGTTTAAAAGCGTTTTTCACATTTTGCTGTCTCTGCTTCTTCCCAAGCCCCGTCTGCGGTATTGTTTTTTTGATTTTTCTCAAGGACAGGTAATCCAGCTCCGCTCTGAGCTTTTCCGCCGTATGTCTTGCCAACAGCAGGCTCTGATTGTAGCCGCGTTCTCTCAACTTTCCGGGATGAAGAGGAACGGGTATGACCAGAAAGCCAGCGGATGCCTCTCCCAGCCAGTCTTGCGCGAACCGACCCAGCAAAGGCCCCATCGATTTGGCTAAGCTGGTTTTTCCATGGTATTTCAAATGATGAATGGCCTCAAGAAGACTTCCTTCATAGAGATATGGGGCCCCGGCTGCAGCGTATGCAGGGGGATTTCTCAGACAATCTTCACAGGGGTGATCTTCCAAAACCTCCGAGGAGAAAGGGGCGCCGCAAAGGGAACACAAAGGAGATGAGAGTGGATGAAAGCCTGCGAGGCAAGAATGACAGAGGGAAAGGGCACGGGTGTTTCCCTTAAGAGGGGCTTCCCATAGAAAAGTCCCGCAGACTCCGCATCGTGGGGGGTATATGATGTCGAGGATCTGTCTGAGAATTTTCATGGGTTTGGCCCCAACAACTCAATGGCTGTCGGTTTCTTCCTTGAATTCGGTTCCCCTGGGGGCTTGATTTTTGAATTCTTCAAAGGAACAGTCCCTGTTAATCCCCCTGCAGGCGGTTTTGGCCATTTCCCAGGTATGTTTATCGTTTACGTTCGCTGGAAAATAGGGCCAGAGATCACACCTGCCCGGTTTGACAGGATGGATTCCGCATCCTCTGATTTCCCTGTCAAAGAAAATACAAAAATTATTGTTTCCGGCTTTGAGATAGGTTTGGCCATTTCGCTCCTGGCAGAATTCCCTCAGGAATCGGGAGACACTGATCTTGAGAAAACCGGCAATGTTTTCTTTTTCCCTGTCCAGGACGAAAATGCCGCCTTCACCATAGCAGCACTCCCCGCACATGCGGCATTCAAATACTTTCTTCATATTTTTCTTATCATCTCGTCAACGTTCCAGTCAACCAGCAGTCGCAACCTTGTATCCATTCCTTTTTTTCTGTAAATGAGATGTCCGTTTTTGATCCCATAGTTAAAAAGATCCCTTGTGAGGGCCACATCCTGACTGCAGTAATGTTCCAGTTTTTCCATCTGCCCTTGCCTGAACCATTCAACGGCTTTAAGCCCATCTGCGGATTTGTTCGAGTTCAGGGTTTCTTTTGCCAGGTGGTCAAGCCCGACCCTGAAACCGAGCCGTTCATGAATGTCCTGGAGGATATCGAATGTGGGCAGCTTCAGGAGATCTTTCTTTGTATAGGCGCTCAGAACCCGGTAGTCAAATCGTTTCACATTGAAACCGACCACCAGGTCCGCTTTTTCTAAATGGCTGATCAGGTCATCTACCTTGTCTTCAAAAAACGTGAAAAACCGGTTTTCAGCCGTGTCGAAAAGGACGGCCACGGAAACCCGCATCAGATGCGTATTCATCCAGCCCCCCACGTCCTGGGCCAGTTTCTGCGTCTCCAGATCGAAAAAAACCATGCGATGGATGCCGGCCGAAGTATGTGGCGCCCAATCAGGTGGAATTTCGGGTGGACTGTTTCTTTCTGTATCCTGGTCGTCCGGGACCATCTCGCTGAGGGGAATATGTCCCAGAAGGCCTTTCAGAATGAGAAGAGCCGCTTGCTTATCCAGTGGTTTGTTGCCGGATCCGCACTTGGGTGAATGAATGCAGGAAGGGCAACCGTTCTCACAGCCGCAGTCCCTTACATGGCGAAATGTGGTTTCAAGCAATTCGGAAATGATTTCATATCCTCTCTGGGCAAGGCCGACTCCACCCGGATATCCATCGTAGATGAAAATGGCGCTCTTTCCCACCTGTTCATGAAAGGGGTAGCATATGCCGCCGATATCGTTTCTGTCGCAGAGGGCAAAGAGAGGGAAAATTCCGATGGCCGCATGTTCGATGGCATGAATGCCACCCATAAAATGAAGTTCTTTCCTTTCAATGAAGGCTTTGATGGCATCCTCTATCTCAATCCATATCCCGACGGTCTCAAAGATCAGAGGGGGAAGTTCAAGAGGGTAGACCCCTAACAATCCCTGTCCCGGAAGGGCTCTTTTTTCATATTCGGTGACCAGTTCCGTCACTTTCAACGTACCCTGTCGGATAACGAACTGACCCTCGGGTTTCGCGCGATCTATCCGGATGATCTCCGTTTCTTTTTCGCTGCGGGTTCGCGTAAAGTATTCGAGTTTCGACTGTTGGACTACGATATCTCTTTTATCCAACAGAAGCTTGTCTACCACATATTGCCGTGCCCGGTGAAGGTATATGGCGCCTGGATGGCATTCCTTGAAAGCCCTGATCCCATCCACCGTTCCAATGGCCTGCCCGGTTTCCTTTTCAAAAATGGTGTATGGTTCTCCCGCTGAACGGATATTTACGGTGAGGTGGGGGTTTCTTCGGCTTGGGAACCATGCGGGCTCTCCCTCTGCGGTTCGGTTCAAGTGGCCTGTCCTTTCCAGATGGTCGAGATGTTGCTGCAGTTTCTCCGGCCAGTATTGGCTGTCGTGAAGGGTAATCGGCCTTTCCGCGGCCGCGCACGGCAGATGGGCCCTTACCACATAAGGGTTTTCAGGGTCCAGGACTGCTGCTTCAAAGCCTCTCTCAAAGAGTTCATCGGGATGGGTCATGAAATACTGGTCCAGCGCATCAGGCTTTCCCACCAGTATGATCATGGACTCACGGCCGGAACGGCCCACCCGTCCACCCCTTTGCCAAGTGTTGATGATGGTGCCGGGATATCCTACCAGGAGACAGATGTCTAAATAACCGATGTCGATCCCCATTTCAAGGGCGCTCGTGGAAACAACGCCCAGGAGATTGCCCGTTGCCAGTTTTCTCTCTATCTCCCTCCTTTCTTCGGGCATGAAGCCTGCCCGGTAGGAGCTGATTTTTGTTCTCAGCTCGGGGGAGAGCTTTGAAACCCACAGATGAATCAGCTCGGTCACTTTTCTGGACTGGGTGAACACAATGGTCCGGAAACCCCTGCTGACACAGTCTATGAAGAGCTTGGCCGACGAGAAATTGGCGCTGGTTTCAGGGTTCAAAAAGACCACATGCCGGCCTGTTCCGGGGGATCCTGTTTCCTGAACTACCTTCACTTCTTCTCCGATAAGGTTTGATCCGAATTCCTTCGGATTCCTCACCGTGGCGGAAAGGAGAATGAACCGGGGACTGGATCCATGAAATCTGCAGAGCCTTTTCAGCCTTCGGATAATCTGATTCAAGTGGGATCCGAAAATGCCCCGATAGGTATGGATTTCATCAAGGACTACAAAAGACAGATCTTTCAGGAATCTTTCCCAGCTCTGATGGTGTGCGAGAATGCCCTTGTGCAACATGTCAGGGTTTGTGAAAAGGATATTCGGGGGATTCTGGCGAATTTTCTTCCGTCTGTATGGTGGGGTGTCTCCATCGTAGATCTCGGCGGTGATGGCTTCCCCGGCTAACATATTAAGCCAGGCGGTCAACCCTTTCATCTGGTCCTGTTCCAGCGCTTTTAAGGGAAAGAGGTAAAGCGCCCGGGTATCCGGTTTCCTGAGAATCTCTTCCAGGATCGGGAGGTTGAAGATCAGGGTTTTTCCACTTGCGGTGGGGGTTGCCGCCAGGACATTGTTCCCTTTTCGCACAAGCTCTATGGCCTCTGCCTGGTGGCTGTAGAGTCCCTTGAGGCCAAACGTTTGGATTGCCTTTCCCATTGCTTCACCCATAGGTATGGGCGGCCCATAGACTGCCGGGCGTGAAGGCAGATATCGATGGTGAACAAAGGTGCTTTGGTAATCGGGATGGCTTTTTAAATAGTCAACGAAGTTCCCTAATTCCATGTTTTGGTGTTTCTTCACTGGGGGCCTGATGAGTCAGCTTGAATGGATCGTAATCTAAGCCTCGTCTTTAACCGGTTTACCGAATTTTTTCCGAAGGGCGTCCGCTATTTTCTGATCGTTTTTTATTATCGAATCGGATAATTTCCGTTCAGCTTTTTCATTAACACCCTTGAGAATATCGTGCATGAAGGTATCGTTTTCCGAGCTCCAGGAACTCCAGCCATCTATTCCGATGTATTCATCGTAGGAAGTTTCATAAAAAGGGTCATGAATTCGAACGCCTTTTTCCCCATCATACTCGTATCGAACATGTTTTACATCAAACAGATCAAAATCATTTTCCGTTAATCCCATGGATTTTAAAAGTGTCTTGTGCTCTTCCTTGATAGGCATATGCGAATCTCCAAATTGTTTCACTCGTCACTTGTACTGCTTTGAATCCGTTCCAGTTCTTCTTGAAGTTNTTCCCATTCAAGAAAACAACCGTCCANNTTTTCTCGCAGGTTCTTGTATTCGGCCAGCAGGGGAACGGATCGCTCCTGGTCCCGGAAAATGTCGGGATCGGCCAGATTTTTTTCTACTTCCTTTTGCCTGGCCTCCATTTTTGCTATGCGATCCTCCAAGCGAGTCAGGTTGTCCCGGATCGGTTTGACACTGTTGTGAATCCGTTGCCGTTTCTCCGCATTTTCCCGTTTTTCCCTTTTTATATCTTCTCTTTTTTTACCGGCAGTTTTTTCCAGGCAGACCTTTTCATCGTCATGCGTGCTTTTGTGTGCTTTGCTTTCAACGGTGTTTTTCTCTTTTTCTTGAATGCTGAGAAAGTATTCATTCAGACTTCCCGGATACTCCACAATTCCCTGTTCAACCACATCCCATATCTTTGTGGCAAGGCTGTTGACGAAAGACTGGTTATGGGACACAAATAGGAGCGTTCCACTGTAATCCTTCAGGGCATCGATGAGTGTTTCAGAGGATTGGATGTCAAGGTGGTTTGTGGGTTCATCCATCAACATGAAGTTTCCAGGTTTCACCAAAAGCCTGGCAAGGGAAACCCTTGCCCTTTCGCCCCCGGAGAGGACATTGATTCTCTTGTCCACATCAGCGCCTGAAAAGAGAAAGGCGCCGCAGACGGATCTCACAAAACCGATGGTTGCTTCAGGGACCGCCTTGTAAACCTCTTCCACTACGGTTTTCCCCGGGTCCAGCATGTCGGAATGGTGTTGGGCGAAGTAGGCAATATCTACTTCGTGCCCCAGAGAGATTTCCCCTGAATCAGGCAGCATTTCTCCCGCAATCATTTTCAGCAGGGTGGTCTTTCCGCAACCGTTCGGGCCGATGATGGCGATTCGGTCGCCTCGCAGAATGGTCAGACGCAGGTCCTTATAAAGGATATTCTTGCCAAAACTTTTTGAGAGGTTGCTGATGGTGGTTACCACTCTGCCGCAGTGGGGCGCATCGGGAAAGGAAAAGTGGATGGTTTTGTTGGAACGGTGGGTCTTTACCATTTCCATTTTTTCAATCAGCTTGATTTTGCTCTGTGCCTGCCTCGCCTTGGTGGCCTTGGATCTGAATCGGTCAATGAATTTTTGCGCATCCTTGATTTTCTGCTCCTGATTTCTCGCTTTTGCTTCAATCGATTTGACCTCTTCCGATCGAGCTTTCAGGTAATGATCATAATTACCCGAATAGGACTTCATGCCTTCCGTTTCAAAAGATACGATGCGGTTCACCTGTCGATTCAGAAATTCCCTGTCGTGGGATACCAGGATCATGGCGCCTCGATGGTTTTGAAGATATTGCTCCAGCCATCGGACGGAGGGCATATCAAGATGATTGGTGGGCTCGTCAAGAAGGAGAAGATCCGGTTTCTGGTAAAGGAGACTTGCGAGGGCTGCGCGCATTTTCCAGCCGCCACTGAGCGCCGAGATGGGCATTTCAAACTGATCTGCTTTAAATCCCAGGCCCAGCAGAATTTTTTCCGCTTCGTGATGGGGAAATTCCAGATCGACCCGGTTTATTTCGTGGTGTATCTCGGCAATTTTTCTTCCTGTGATGGCTTGATCTTCTTTATTGGAGCAGGAATCGAGTGCTTTTTCCGCCTGATTCAGCTCCCTCGTTAAAGCGAGTCTGCCCGGGATGGAGAGAATGACCGACCGAAGCAGCGAATTTGAGGATGTTTCCTGTATGTCCTGTGGGAGGTAACCCACACGGGAGCCTTTTGAGATGTTAACGGTCCCATGATCGGGTGAAATCTCCCCCATGAGAATACGGAGCAGGGTTGTTTTTCCTGAACCGTTCGGTCCCACAAGACCGATTCTTTCTCCCTGCTCCACACTGAAATTGACTTCATCAAAGAGCGCTCTTTCAAGGAAATGGAGGGATACTTTTATTGCGGTGACAAGGCTCATTCAGTTATCTATCGTCTCGTATTAAAATTGGTTTGTTCGACGTCCAATGTCCTACGTCGATTGAAACACCCATTTCTCGTCCCCGCCCGCCTCGCATGGACTGTTATGTCGGCGCCAGGCACTCTCCCTGCCTTTCGTATCCCTATCTATCGAGGGGAAAACGGGGAAAAGGCATTGGTGGGCAGGTGCTCCCGCGTGGGAATGCGCAAAATGTATGCCTCTATATAATCTTTTTTATTGTTTTGGCAAGGGATATGAAAATGGAATGGCAACTGTAAGCGATTGAAAGTATAAGGGGCGAAAAGTGATGAGTTTGACGCATTCGACATAGGATCTTGGACTTTGGACATAGGACATCAGACCTTGGACATCTATTATCGGGCAAATGAAGACATCTCTGCTTTGTGTGGAAACGGGCTTGGTACTAACTTCGCCCATTTGATCCAATTAGTCGAGAGTACATTCGGAAGGTCATAATCCTAGTCATAATCCTAATCCTAATCGTAATCCTAATCGTAATCCTAATCGTAATCCTAATCGTAATCTTACTCTTTTACGGCCTATTTTAGAGCTACGCGATTATGATTACGATTAAGATTATGAGTAAGGAAATAAATCTAATGGACCACGTTAGAACCAAGCCCGTGGAAACCTTGTCTTATGGGCAATTTGATGGTAGCATGGGACCGGGAGTGGCGCTTATGTGTTGTGCCCATCTTTTGATTCTACACATGGAGGAGATCGGTTATGGAACCCATACAGCAGACATTGGGGCAGACTATCGGAGAAACAGCAGAAAACTTCCCGAATAATGACGCAATCGTTCATTCTGAAACCGGGGTGAGATTTAGCTACGGGCTCCTGTGGTGGGAGGTGGAAAGGGCTGCGAGGGGTTTTATGAAATTGGGGGTCCGGAAAGGGAGCAGGGTCGCTCTCTGGGGGCCAAATATCTCCGAGTGGATTATTTCCATGTTAGCATTGGCAAGAATCGGGGCCATTTTCGTACCCATCGACCAGGATGTAGACCAGGCACAGCTCAAGGTCGTATTGGACCAGCCTGAATGCGAGGCGATTGTTCTCACGGCAGGTCTTGAAGCCGATGAGTATTTGGGGGCTGTTATGGAAGTCCGGGACGAACTTGCCTGCCTGAAAAACCTGATTTTGATATCCGACAAATCTTTTAACGGCGCCATCCCGTGGAGCGATCTGACGGCAATGGGTGAAGGTATTCACAGAGAAGACTTCGTGGGGGCTGAAGGGATGGTCAAGCCGGAAGATCCTGTTGCCATCATGTACACCTCTGGCACTACCGGAACACCCAAAGGGGTGGTGGTGAATCATGCGGGATTGTTGAATAAGTGTCTGTCATCCACGAGGCGTCAGGGAATGACAGACCAGGACCGATTATGCCTCTTTTTTCCTCTTTTCCATATGTTTGGAAATACCTGCATCGCCCTTTCCGGATTGTTGAGAGGAGCTTCCATCGTGATGCCCTGCAAAACCTTCGAACCCCGGAGAATTCTGCGTGCAATTCACGAAGAAAAGTGTACGGCGGTGTATGGTTCTCCTTCCATGTTGACAGGGCTTGTGGATCACCCCGATTTCAGACAGAAGAGATGGAAAACGGTCAAAAGGGGTGTTGTGGGTGGGGCGCCATGCCCTGAAAAACTGATGAGGAGACTGGTTGAAGAGATAGGTATTTCCGGGCTTACGGTCGGGTACGGGATTACGGAGACGTCCTCGTGGGTGACCATGACCGATCCGGATGACCCCATTGCCTTGAGGGTGGGGACCATCGGCAGGGCGCTTTCCTGCAATGAGGTGAAAGTTGTGGATACAAAAACCGGTGAGGATCTTTCCGTGGGACAGCAGGGGGAGCTCTGTACCAGAGGATTTCTCATGATGGAGTACTACAAAATGCCTGGGGCTACTGCTGCCGCCATAGACAAGGAAGGATGGTTCCATACTGGTGATATGGGAGTGGGCGATGAAAAAGGATATTTCAGGATTACCGGTCGCCTGAAAGATGCGGTTATAAGGGATGGTGTTGAAATCTATCCGGTAGAAGTGGAAGAAATCCTGTATCGGCACCCGGGGATATCGGAAGTTCAAGTTTTTGGTTTCGAACACAGGAAGAGGGGGCAGGAACTTGCTGCCTGGGTCAGGGTGGAAAAGGGGGCGGATTTATCTCCCATTTCTCTGGCCGCATTTGCCAGGGACCATATACCGAATGCCTCCCTGCCGCATTTTTTTAAAATTGTGACCCAATTTCCCATGACAAAAAGTGGAAAAGTACAGAAATTCAGAATGGGCGAAATGGCGGTTGCGGAGTACGCGGCGGATTTGAGTTGAGTTTCACGCCGGAAGTTTCTGCAACCAGTTTCTGTGTTCAACCATGATGCACTGATCCATAATTACCTGCAAACCGGCTTCCCGGGCCTTTTTTGCTGCGTCCATGTGAATGACGCCTAACTGCATCCATACGACCTTGATTCCCGCCTCAATGGCTTGATCGACCACAGGCGGCACCCTGGCGGGATTGAGAAACAGATTCGCCATATCCACTTGAAAAGGAATATCCGAAAGGCTTTTGTAGCAGGTCCGGCCCAGGATCTCTCTCTGTCCGGGGTTCACCGGGACAACTTCATAACCGTTCTTTAAAAGGTATCTTGCCACCTTATTGCTGTCCCTGGATTCCTTGGGAGACAGGCCTACAACAGCTATTTTTTTGCACTGTTGAAGGATTTGCGACCATTCCTCGGGCCTGGGTTTCAGGCCCGTCAGCGAATGCAAGACATCTTCCATGGTTTCCTTCTTACCAGAGCATCAACTACTGCAGTAGATTTTTTACTGCATCGGCTTTCTTTTTTACTTCCATGACCTTTTTTACAACAGGGACCTGCTCCAGTGCTTTTTCAGCCATCTTGCTCTGAAGAAGAGGAGTGTCGCTTTCCGCTTGAGACGGTTTATCCTCATTGGCTGCCGTATCCGGTGAGGTCTTACTCAATTCCTTTTTAACGTTCCTGAACTCCCGTATGGCGCCGCCCAGCCCTTTTCCCACATCAGGAAGACGTTTGGCGCCAAAAATGAGAATCACAATGACTGCAATAATAATTAATTCCGTAGGACCAAGCCCGAACATACCTATTACCTCATTTTATTCCTGATTCAATTTAGAAACTCCACAGGTCCCTCGTTTTCTTCTCTCGATTCGATGGAACCGATACGGTATGCCGTTTCTCCCATCGCTTTCAGTCGCAGCAATATCTCGTCAGTCTCTTCTTCTTTCACCACAATGAGCAGACCAAGGCCGTTGTTGAACGTAAGCATCATATCATCATCAGAAACCTGTCCCGCTCTTTTGAGATATTGGAATATGGGGTGGGGCGCCCATGCCGACCTGTCAATGACCGCTTTACAACGTTGAGGCAATATGCGAGGTGGATTGTCGACCAGTCCTCCTCCTGTAATGTGGCATATTCCGCAGATTCGGAAATCCCGTGTCAAATTCCGAATCGGCCTCGCGTAGATGCGGGTGGGTTCCAGGAGTTCCTCTCCAAGCGTTCGGCCGAATTCAGGGATGTAGTCGTTAACACCCATTTTGAGGTCCTTGAAAAAGATTTTTCGCACCAGTGAATACCCATTGCTGTGCAGTCCGCTCGAACGTATCCCGATCACTTGATGACCAACGGCAATCTCTGAACCATCTAACAGGTCTTCATTGTCTACGATGCCTACGACGAATCCTGCCAGGTCATATTCGTTATCGCCATAAAAACCAGGCATCTCAGCAGTTTCTCCACCTATGAGAGAGCATTGCGCCTCAATGCATCCTGCCGCGATACCCTTGACAATATCTTTCGCTTTCTGTACATCCAATTTCCCCATGGAAATATAATCTAAAAAAAAGAGAGGGGTCGCCCCCTGAACCATGATATCATTAACGGACATGGCGACAAGATCTATCCCTATGGTATCGTGTTTGTCTAACATGAATGCGATCTTGAGCTTTGTTCCTACTCCATCGGTTGATGATACAAGCACCGGGTTCTTTATGTGCTGCAAATTGAGCGAAAAAAGCCCCGCAAACCCACCGATATCCGTGATAACTCCTGATTTAAAGGTCTTGCTTACGATCGGTTTTATCAGTTCTACAAGTTTGTTTCCTGCAGCAATGTTGACGCCGGCTTCTGCATATCGCCCCGGTTTCTGTTTACCTGATTCGTGTTCTGGTTCCATTTTTACCTCAAACCTGATGGTCTCGTGAAAAGTCCCCAAAAGGCTTTTTTCGAGAGGTTTTAAGTTTTAGTCCCGCCATGGGCGGGATTAAGTGATGGATATTGCTTTTATATAGAATTCCTGAAGCCGAAATGATTCCCAAAGCCCTGTGAGGTCGGGATTCACTCCAACCCCACAGGGGACTCTTTGCCGTATCAAAGCATCGGATCTAAAGCGGAAAGAGTTGCTCAATTCTCTGTGCCAGCATGATGTCCCCGGTGGCTTTCAGCTGACCGGTCATAAATGCCTGCATGCCGTTTACTTCCTTATTAATCATCCCGACCCACGTTTCAGCAGACATGTTGAGGGTTACCGACGGTGTTTCATGGCTGCCTTCATTTACCTGGCAGGCCCCGTCCTTTACTACTACATTCCAGTTTCCTCCGCCTTCCCCTGTGATTTCAAACTGAAATACCGCATCCAGCCCCTGAGCGGCTGCAGCATTAAAAACAACGGGCATCTTTGTGAAAATATCGTTCACCTGGGTGTTCGCCATCCTTCTTCCTCCTTCGTTTTTTTTAAAGGTTGCCGTGGTTGTTCCATCGTTATTTACCGATGGGAAATTGGGAAATCCATGTTCACCAACCGCGAAATTCCGGCGCATTATAGCGTTACTGTTTTTGAAAGTCCATCAATTCCGTTACAGCACAGAAATTCTACCCTTTATTAAATATTTTTTTCACAAGTGCCCAAAAAAGTTTTGACAAGGGCAATTTTATTTTGTAAAAGGCCATAGCTTTGGTGACTACAAAAGAATGGATCATCTTCTAATGAGGAAAGGACGCGCTCGACATGCTGAATATTGATGGCAGTCTCTTCGTTCAAATCGTAAATTTTCTTGTCCTGCTTTTTATCATGAACATCATTCTTTACAAGCCAATCCGGGGAATTATTGCCAAAAGGGATGAGGAGATGAACTCCCGGCGAAACAGTATTGAGGAGTATCGCAATAAGGCTGAAAAGGACCAAAAGGGAATCGAAGAAGGCCTCATTGCCGCAAGGAAAGAAGGCTTTCTTGCGAAAGAGTCTTTTAAATCCCAGGGGCTTGAAGAGGAAAAGGGGATACTGCGGGAGGCTGGTGGCTCGGTTGAACAAAAGCTGGATGCGGCGAAAAAGGAGCTTGAATCCAAGATTGTTGATGTTCGTAAATCCCTTGAAGGCGATATCCGGATGTTTTCAAGTGAGCTGGCTGAAAAGATATTGGGGAGGAGTGTTCAATGATCTGTTTTGACAACAGGAAGGTGAGAACCTTAGCGAGTGCCGGACTCACCCTTGTAATCATGCTGGCCTTCTGTGGAATTGCCCTTGCAAGCGGTGGCGGCGAAGGCGGCCATGATTCGGGCGGCCAGGTGGCAAATTTGATGTACCGGTTGTTGAACTTTGCTCTAATGGTCATCATTCTTGTGGTGGTCCTCAAGAAAGTCAACATCGGCGAATTCTTTGCCAGGCGCAAAGAAGGGATTCGTGAAAAGCTGGAAAATCTCCAGAAAGAGAAGGATGAGGCCGAAAAACGCTGCCGGATTCTTGAAAAGAAGCTGAAAGAGTTCGAAGTCCAGCGAAAAGAGATCCTTGAGCAGTTCAAGGCGGAGGGCGCCAAGGAAAAGGAAAAGATCATTACTGAAGCCATGGAAAGGGCAGTACAGATCCTGACACAGGCGGACCTTACCATAGAAAGGGAAATCCAGGGGGCCAAAGATGCCCTGAGGAAGGAAATGGTAGATCTGGCAGCGGGAAAGGCACGGGACATCATTGCCAAAGAAATGACGGATAGGGACCAGGATTTCCTGGTGGATGAATTCATTGAAAGTGTGAGGAAATTACATTGATAAGCTCAAAACTTTCCAGAAGATATGCCAAGGCCCTGTTCAGTTTGGGACAGGAAGACGGGAATTTTTTACAGTACGGACAAGAGATAAAAGAATTCGCCGACTTCTGTTATGCCAACAAAGAGTTCTTCGGCGTCGTTGCCAATCAGATCTTCTCCGTAACGGAACGAAAAAATGTTCTGAATGCCATTTTGGTTAAAAGCACCTTTTCCGATCTGGCAAAAAACTTCTTGAGACTCCTGTTGGATAAGAACCGGATCGGAGCCATTTTGCAGGTATCAGACTACTATTCAAAGTTGACGGATGAATCTTTGAATATTACCCGTGCTGAAATTATTACGGCAAGACCACTGAAAACCGAAGCGGCTTCAAAACTGGCAGAAACCCTTAAAAATCTCACCTCAAAAGAGGTAAAAACCGTTGTGAAACAGGATGGGTCTCTCATCGGAGGACTTATCGTGAAAATAGGGGATTTGGTATTGGACGGAAGTGTCAGGGCACAGCTGGAAGGGCTAAAAGAATCATTAAAAAGGGGTGAATATAACTAATGGAGATCAGAGCAGAAGAAATAAGTCAGATAATCCGGGGCCAGATTAAAGACTACGAAAAGAAGGTCGAAGTAAGTGAGACCGGAACCGTCCTTTCCGTAGGTGACGGGATTGCTCGTGTCTATGGGATTGAAAAGGCCATGGCCATGGAAATGGTTGAATTTCCCGGTGGGATCTTTGGTCTTTGCCTCAATCTGGAAGAGGATAACGTAGGCGTTGCCATTATGGGTGATGACTATAAGATCAAAGAAGGCGATACTGTGAAAAGGACAGGCAGGATCGCTGAGATTCCTGTTGGGGAACCGGTCCTGGGACGGGTTATCGATGCCGTGGGAAAACCCCTTGACGGAAAGGGCCCTATTGAGGCGACGGAGTTCAGGCGCCTTGAGATGACCGCTCCCGGTGTTATTGATCGCCAGTCTGTTCGCGAGCCCATGTATACCGGGATCAAGGCCATTGACGCTATGACTCCCATTGGCAGGGGCCAGCGCGAGCTCATCATCGGCGACAGACAGATCGGCAAGACGGCTATCTGCGTGGATGCCATTATTAACCAGAAGGATACGGATGTTTACTGCATCTATGTGGCCACTGGACAGAAAAAATCCACGGTTGCCCAGGTGGTGGATATCCTGGATAAGCATGGCGCCATGGAATACACAACAGTTGTGGCGGCGTGCGCCAGCGACCCTGCAACGCAGCAGTTCATTTCTCCTTATGCCGGTTGTGCCATCGGTGAATATTACCGGGATCAGGGAAAACATGCCCTGATTATTTATGACGACCTTTCAAAACAGGCCACTGCATATCGGCAGGTCTCTCTTCTCTTGAGACGTCCGCCCGGACGCGAGGCCTTCCCGGGGGATATTTTCTATAACCACTCGCGTCTGCTTGAACGGGCCGCCAAGGTTAACGACAAGCTTGGGGCCGGTTCTCTCACCGCTCTTCCCATTATTGAGACACAGGCGGGTGACGTTTCCGCCTATATTCCCACAAACGTGATTTCCATTACGGATGGGCAGGTTTACCTTGAACCGAACCTGTTCTTTTCAGGCGTTCGACCTGCTATTAACGTAGGGCTCTCCGTTTCCAGGGTGGGTGGCGCAGCACAGACCAAGGCCATGCGGAAGGTTGCCGGGTCACTGAAGCTGGATATGGCGCAGTTCAGGGAGTTGGAGGCATTCGCCCAGTTTGGAAGCGATCTGGACAAGGCGACCTTGCAGCAGCTCAACAGGGGGCGGCGACTGGTGGAAGTTCTGAAACAGCCGCAGTTCCATCCTATCCCGGCGGAAAAGGAAGTCGCAATCCTTTTTGCCGGGGCAAATGGATACTTAGACAAATGGCCGGAAGAGGCCGTTGCTGAATATGAAAAGCAAATGCTGGAATTCATCAGCAGCAAACATGGCGGAGTCTTGGCGGATATTAAAGAGACAGGCGACATTTCCGAGGAGACGAATGGAAAATTGAAAAAAGTGTTGGATGAGTTTGCGACTATTTTTCAACCGTCTGCCTGATTGGACATCCGAATTGGTTGAATGGCCAAAACCGATGGATTTTATCGTGCGAAAAACGGAATTATATGGGATCCATGGTTTAGTGAAAGTTTGTTCACCTGCGGTCGAATTTCAGGCCTTCAGGTGAAATAAAATAAACTTGAGAGACAAAGAGAGAAAGGCCACATGGCAACCTTAAATGACATTAAAAGAAAGATTAGCGCGGTAAAGAAAACGCGGCAGATAACCAAAGCCATGAATATGGTGGCCGCGGCAAGACTCCGTGGCGCTCAGATGAAGATGGAGAGTTTTGCGCCCTATGCGAAGAAATTTGCGGAAGTGCTTGGCAACCTGGCAAGCAGGATTGAGCCGGATGTCCACCCTCTGCTTGTGAAGAAAGAACCGGTCTCAAAAGTAGAGTTGCTTCATTTCACCGGGGATAGGGGCCTCTGTGGAAGTTTTAATGGCAATCTGATCAGTTTTGGGGAAAGGTGGCTCAAGGAAGAGGAACAGAAAGGTGTTGAGGGCGGGCTGATTACGGTCGGTAAAAAGGGAAGGGACTACTTTCGCAAGAGAAATTATCATCTGGTGGACAGCTTTGTGGATATGTACGGGCGTGTGGATATCTCCTTTATCAACCAGGTGGCGAGAAGTATGATCAACAGGTATCTGAACGATGAGGTGGATGAGGTTTACCTGATTTACAGCCGCTTTGCAGGAATGGGCAGGCAGATCCCCACGCTGGTGAAGCTGATCCCCATTGAGCCTCCCAAAGCGGAAAAAGTGGAAGAGTCCCGGGGGCAGGCCGAATACCTTTGTGAGCCTGATCCGGAATCTTTGCTGATTGAACTCTTGCCGAAGCATATCAGTGTGCAGATCTATAACGCTTTTTTGCAGAATGAAACCAGTGAACATGCCGCTCGTATGGCGGCCATGGACAATGCATCCAAGAATTGTAAAGAAATAGTAGACAATCTTACCTTGGTGTTCAACAAAGCTCGACAGGCCGCTATTACGGCTGAACTGATGGATATCGTGGGTGGCGCCGAGGCATTGAAGTGATAATGTTAAACTATAAGGAGGTCTTTGTTTAACCATGAATGAGGGCAAATTAATCCAAGTCATTGGTCCTGTCGTTGATGTGGAGTTCGCAGACGGGGAACTCCCGGAAATCCTAACAGCGCTCCTTATCTCAAATCCGGCGATTAACGATGTCGAAGATAACCTGGTTGTGGAAGTTGCGCAGCACCTGGGTGACAATGTGGTGCGTTGTATCGCTATGGACGTGACCGACGGTCTTGTAAGAGGCATGAAGGTCAAGAATTCGGGAAGTCCGATTATGATGCCTGTGGGGGATGCCGGTCTCGGGCGAGTCCTCAACGTGGTAGGAAGACCGGTGGACGGTCTGGGGCCGGTAAATGCCACGCAATATTATCCGATTCATCGGCCTGCGCCGCCCTTTGATGAGTTGGACACGTCGGTGAAGGTTCTTGAGACGGGTGTGAAGGTCATTGATCTACTGGTTCCGTTCCCCAGAGGCGGCAAAATGGGAATGTTCGGTGGCGCCGGTGTGGGGAAAACCGTTGTCATGATGGAAATGATTCACAACATCGCCATGCAGCATGGTGGTATCAGTGTTTTTGCGGGGGTGGGTGAGCGGACTCGTGAAGGCAACGACCTGTACATGGAGATGAAGGAATCGGGGGTTCTTCCAAAGGCTGCTCTGATTTATGGGCAGATGACCGAACCTCCCGGTGCTCGTGCAAGAGTGGCCCTTTCCGCACTGACGGCTGCGGAATACTACCGGGACGAAAAAGGCCAGGACGTTCTGCTGTTTATTGACAATATTTTCCGGTTTACACAGGCNGGCGCTGAAGTATCGGCATTGCTTGGTCGTATCCCCTCTGCTGTGGGATATCAACCGACACTGGGGACAGACCTTGGCGCCCTTCAAGAGAGGATTACCTCCACAAAGAAAGGTTCCATCACGTCCGTACAGTGCGTGTATGTGCCCGCTGACGACCTTACGGACCCCGCGCCCGCAACGACCTTTGCACATCTGGACGGAACCGTTGTTCTCTCCAGGCCTTTGACGGAGCTTGGGATCTATCCCGCTGTGGATCCGCTTGATTCCTCTTCTCGAATCCTGGATCCCAATTTCATTGGGGAGGAGCACTACCGGACTTCCAGACAAGTGCAGCAGATCCTGCAGAAGTACAAAGACCTTCAGGATATTATTGCCATTTTAGGGATGGATGAGTTATCTGATGAGGACAAAATGACGGTTGCCAGGGCGAGAAGGATTCAAAGATTTCTTTCGCAGCCGTTCCATGTGGCGGAAACATTTACCGGGAAACCCGGCGCCTATGTGCCGGTAGCCGAAACGGTCAAGGGTTTTAAGGAGATTATCGAAGGAAAGCATGATGATCTGCCCGAAAACGCATTTTATATGGTAGGCACCATTGAGCAGGCCCGGGAAAAAGCACAAGAGATCGCTGCTGGAAGCAAATAGGGGGAATGATCCATGGGAAAATTACACCTGGAAGTGGTAACCCCTGAGAAGGTCATGGTGAGCCGGGAAGTGGACATTGTTGTTGCCTCCGGAACTCTTGGAGAATTCGGGGTTCTGAAAGGCCATGTACCTTTTCTTACAGGGATCGACCCTGGGGAACTTCGTTTTTCTTCTGGAAGTACGACAGAACGGTTCTTCGTGACTATGGGTTTTGCCGAGATCTCGGATAACAAGGTCTCTGTTTTGGTTGATGCGGCCGAAAGGGCTGCCGAGATTGATCTCGAGAGGGCGCGTATGGCTCTGGAAAGGGCGAAGGAAAGGCTTGCCACGGATCGTGGAAAGGAAGATATTGATTTTCTCCGGGCTGAGGTCGCCTTGAAAAGGGCTATTGCACGCATCCGGATAGCAGAAAAAAAGATGTGATAAAGTTATCGTATTCTATTTCAGGGCAGGCCCTTTTGGGCCTGCCTTTTTTTTATTTGTTGACCTTTTTTTTATTCAAGGATAGTATCTTCAATCGAAGTCAGAAATGTATGGTCAAGAGGATGTTTTGCCGGATGTTAAGAGAAGCCAGGCTGCGACCAGCGATCGGGCACGGACTCCTCTCTTTTAAAAAATACCCCAGAATGGTGAGGTTGAATGAATTATGGCGGATGAAGAGGTAAAACAGTACGCTGCGTGGAATTCCGGAAGTGCGGAAGAAGAAACGGATCAACTCAAGCTTCTTGAAGATAAGGTGGAAGGCCTGATCGAGACAATCATGACGTTAAAAGGCGATAAAGACGCGCTTAAGGAAAAACTTGATATACAGGATGAGAAAATTTCAGACCTTTCACAGCAAGTGGAAAATCTGAAAACCGTGAAGGATATGGCTAAAAAGAGAATCGTTTCACTTCTTGAGAAAATTGAGCTTGTTGAAAAATAGATGGTTTTATTTTTGAAGAAGAATGGTAGTGCATGGAAAAGCCTGTCAGGATAAGAATTCTCGATCATGAATATCTTTTAAGAAGTGATGAAGATGAATCCTTTGTCCAGAAGATAGCGCAATTTGTGAACCATAGACTGGATGAAATACGAAGCAGGGCGGAAAATCTCACAGAGAGCAAAGCTGCCATACTGGCGGCTTTTTATATCGCGAGTGATTATTTTCAGCTGCGTAAAGAGCGGGATGAAGCGGTGAAAAAATTTGATGATCGGGTGCGCTCATTAAATTTCCAGATCGACTCGGTAACCCAGAAGATTGATTTCGAGGAAGTTGACAGCTGAGACCGGAGAGGTGTCAGGCAAGGGATTTTTTGGGGGCCATTCGATCGACCGGGAATGGGAGTGCGAGTCCCGGGATATAGGGGAAAAGTCGGTTTGAACAAAGAGGAATGGTTACACGTAAAGCGTGAAATATATAATGGCTCAAGGCAAGCAAAATCGGTCTGCTCACAGGATGGGTAGATCTATGTAACGTATTGAGATTATAATTGAAATATGTGATATGCTGGCTTTATTTTTGAAAGCGCCTTTCTGTGCCTATCTTCCTCTCCCCTTTAGGTTTTTTTTATCCTAACGGCCTTTTTCTGTTCCAATCCCCTGTATTAACTCCTTTTTCACTAAATGACGAGTACGCGATATGCGAGGTCAGGTTAAATGAGCCTGCAGGAGCTTATGATAGATATGAATGGAATATATGTAGTTGCAATGATTGCTGCCGGGGTTGCAGCAGGCATTCTCATCGGCTTTCTTCTCAGAAAAAAACTTGTTGAAAGCCGTATAGAGACGATTGGAGAATACTCCAAAAAGATCCTGGCTGAGGCTGAAAAAGAGGCCGCGACCACCAGAAGAGAGGTGGCCCTTCAGGCGAAAGATACCCTGTATCAGATGAAAGTGGAGTTTGGAAAAGAAACAAAGGATAAGAGAGAAGAGCTGGCCCTGTGTGAAAAGCGATTTCGCAAAAAGGAAGAGGCCTTTGATAAGAAAATTGAAATCATTGAAAAAAGAGAAGAGAAGTCTGTTGAAAGAGAAAGAAATATCGACAGGGTCGAAAAGGAGATAAGGAAAAAGGAGGGCGAGTACGACCAACTGATTATCGAAGAAAGAAAACAGTTGGAGAAACTGGCCGGAATGTCTGGGGAAGAAGCAAAGCTGACCCTTATTAAGTCCATGGAGACCGAAGCCCGACACGATGGGGTAAAGACTGTTCGCAGGATCGAGGCCGAAGCCAGGGCGGAAGCGGATCGCAAAGCCCAGGATATTATTGCCCTTGCGGTAAAGAAATATTCGGGTGATTATGCTGCTGAACGAATTGTTTCCGTGGTGAATCTGCCCAATGAAGAAATGAAAGGGAGGATTATCGGTAGAGAAGGCCGAAATATTCGTGCTATTGAGGCCGCTACCGGAATAGACCTGATTATCGACGATACCCCGGAAGCCGTGATTTTGTCTGGTTTTAACCCGGTCAGGCGACAGGTTGCAAAGATATCGCTGGAACGGCTTATTGAAGATGGGAGGATTCACCCGGCCAGGATTGAAGAAATTGTCAACAAGGTAACCAAAGAGGTGGAGGCGAGCATCAAGGAAGCCGGAGAACAGACGACCTTTGATGTGGGGGTCCATGGGATAAATAGCGAGCTTGTAAAACTTATCGGTCGCCTGAAATACCGTTCCAGTTATGCGCAAAATGTCTTGCAGCACTCCAGGGAAGTCAGCTTTTTAACCGGTATTATGGCCGCCGAACTTGGGCTCAATGTGAAACAGGCGAAGAGGGCGGGACTTTTGCACGATATAGGCAAGGCTGTAGATCATGAGGTGGAAGGCCCTCATGCGCTCATTGGAGCCGATTTAGCCAAGAGATACGGTGAAGCAACTGAGGTGATTCACGCCATCGCTGCACACCACGAAGATATAGAGCCGGAGTCGGTGCTTGCTATACTGGTTCAGTCCGCGGACACCCTCTCAGGGGCCAGGCCGGGCGCCAGACAGGAGATGCTGGAATCGTACGTGAAGCGTCTTGAAAAACTGGAGGAAATTGCTTGTTCTTTCCCAGGGGTGAACAAGTCTTTCGCCATCCAGGCCGGACGTGAGATCCGGATCATGGTGGAGGGGAAGTCCGTGAGCGACGACCAGGCATATCTGCTTTGCAAAGATATCTCCAGAAAGATAGAAAAAGAACTGACCTACCCCGGACAGATAAGGGTTGTGGTCATCCGTGAAACAAGGGCGGTGGAATATGCCCGATAGATGCAACCAAAAAAGACAGAATCCAGGAGCCAGAAGACAGAATTCAGAATGTGGAACGGGTTTCCTTGGAATTGAACATCTCCGACGCGTGATAGGAACTTCTCACAAAAGGCCCGGAGGCTACGGCCTCAAATCCTGATTCGTAAGCGGTCGCCTCCCATTTGGCGAATTCATCCGGGTGAATGTAGCGGTGTACTTGGTGGTGCATGAACGAGGGCGCCAGATATTGCCCGATGGTGAGATTTCTGCATCCCACCTCAAGAAGGTCTTCAAGGACGGTCAGGACTTCCTCCGGCTTTTCCCCGAGCCCTAACATAATCCCCGATTTTGTGGCTTTTTTCCCACCGTCTCTGTGTGCCTGGAGCAGCACGTTCAGGGATTGCCTGTAATCGGCCTGAGGCCTTACCTGCTTGTAGAGACTGGGGACAGTTTCCACATTGTGGTTCAGGATGTCAGGGCGTACTTCCAGAACGGTTTTGAGGGCTTCTCTCGATCCCTGAAAATCAGGGATAAGCACTTCTATCGCTGTTCGAGGGTTTTGCTGCCTGATTGCGCGGATCGTCGCGGCAAAATGGGAAGCACCGCCATCAGGAAGATCGTCGCGGGTAACAGAGGTAATGACCGCGTATTTCAGCCCCAGTCTTTTTACCGCCGAGGCGACTGCTTCAGGTTCATTTCTGTCCAAGGGTTCAGGTCTGTCGTGAATGACCGCGCAGAATGTGCAATTGCGGGTACACCGGTTTCCCATAATCATGAGGGTGGCGGTCCCCTGGGAAAAACATTCCCCTAAGTTCGGGCAGTTGGCTTCTTCGCAGACAGTATGAAGGCAGGAATCCTTTAAAAGGGTCATGACCTTGTCATAAGAATTTCCGCAGGAAATCCTTTTTTTGAGCCATTCGGGTTTGGCAGGAAAGGGCCTTTGAATCTCTTTCATGGAGTTGTTTCTCCTGCATCGTTTTTAAGGCATTCGTTTTGAACCAGTATTTCCATTAATTTCTCCAGGTTTCTTTTTTCCATGGAACAATCGAAGATCTCTTCATACAGAGAGACAGTCAGGTCTTTGAGAGGTTCTACAGGGATCTGATGTTTCAGAATATTTTTCATGGAGGTTATTTCAACATCGTGTAAACCACAAGGGTTGATCATCTGAAAAGGGGAGAGATCAAGATTTACGTTCAGGGCGAACCCGTGAAGACTGATTCCTTTTCTAACGGCAATTCCCACAAAACCTATCTTTTTTTCTTCCACCCATACGCCACGATTTCTGGGATCTCTTCTTCCTGGGATTCCGTATCTATCCAGAGTACGTATCATGATTTCTTCGAGGCGTTCGACGAAATCCACAACGCCAATACCACCCTTCAGCCCGAATATAGGGTAGCAGATGAATTGTCCAGGACCATGATAGGTGACATCTCCTCCCCTTTCAATATCCACACAGGGTATTCCGTGGTCGTCAAGAACCTGTTGTGTAACGAGGAGGTTGCCATGGTTTTTTCCCTTTCCAAACGTCATGACTCGGGGATGTTCTACGAGGATCAGACAATCCGGGATGAGGTTTTTCCTTCTGGCCTTGTGAATGCCATGCTGGAGTTCCCAGCAAGAAGTGTATTCCATAAGTCCCAGATCAACCGCGATGGAAGGTTTTGCCATACAATTCCCCACATTAGAAAAGTCACGGTTTCGCGGATTTCAGATTTAGAGAACCCATTCCGTCATAAGGTCTTTTTTGCTGCCGCATCAATAATAGTATACATGCGGGAAGTGAACCTCAAGCAAAATTGCTTGATTAACCGTTTCCGGTGTGTAATAAAATCAGACAACTTTCAGAACGTTTGGATCAGGGTGGGAAAAGTTAGGCAGGTACTGGTAAATATCATCGCGATATTCATGGTTGTAAGCGGAATCTTCCTGCTGATCTTTACAGAACGAACGCGTGAACTGTACAAGAGGGCTTTTCTCGTTGAAAACGGAGGTCTTTATGGAAAAGAAAAAAAAGGGTGTAACTCCTTCATGCGCATCTTGTCGTGTGGAAAGGAGCGAGCGAAATTGTCAAAAGGAAAAGGGAAAAGGGGCAAAAGGCTGCCCCACGCTGACTCGTAAAGATGTGTTGAAAGAGTCCAATAAGGAGTTCGAAATCTCCAGCATAAGAGAATTTGCCAGAAATGCTTCCATTCAGGAGGCCGAATGTTATGTGAATCGCCACCAGCGGCCCTACATCATGCAGCCAAGCAAGACAAGAATTGTGGAAATCTGTGAGTTCGCGAGGAAGATGGGGTATCGAAGACTCGGACTTGCTTTCTGTCTTGGGCTGACAAAGGAGGCTGCAGCTGTGGAGGAGATCTTGCAGGAGAACGGATTTGAGGTGGTTTCGGTTCTCTGTAAGGCCGGCAGAACATCCAAGGAGATGATCGGGATTAAAGAGGAGGAGAAGATCTTTCAGGGAACGGATGAGGCCATGTGCAACCCCATATACCAGGCAAAACTGTTGAACCATGAAGAGTCGGAGTTCAACATCCTGTTGGGGCTTTGTGTCGGCCATGACTCTCTTTTTTTTAAGTATGCAGAAGCGCCAGTAACCGTGCTGGCGGTCAAAGACCGGGTAACCGGCCATAACCCGCTGGCCGCCATCTATCTCTCGGAGTCCTATTACAGAAAAATAAGACATCCGAACATTGTTTCGGGCCATGAAATAAAATGAATTCTATAAGAGATTTGATAAAAGACCGCCCGGTGCACGAACGGCGAATGCGCATTCAGACATTTCCCCTGGAAGATGGCCGCCTCGTCGTGGAGGGCTGGTTGAGAGATGAGCGGTTGATCGATGGATATCACTGGAACGGGGAGAAACGTCCATCCGGAATTATCCATCACCTGTGCGTTCGCCTGCTCGTTGGGGGCTGGCCGGTTACAATCATGGATGCCGAGGCGGAGATGCCCCGGGTTCCCCATGATCTGTGTTGCACCACCCGGGAAAGCGTCAAGAAATTAAAAGGTATGGCCATCGTTTCCGGATACAGCGAGAAGGTGCGTCATCTGCTGGGTGGGGTGAAAGGCTGTAATCATCTGACCCATCTTGTGGTGGTAATGGGAACCGCCGCGCTCCACGGTTACTGGACCCAAAGATCCAAGAAAAAACAACCCATTCCCGGCTCTCTGGAAGAGTTCCAGGGCCTTTCCAATCTCATAAACAGCTGCGCACTGTGGGAGGAGGACGGACCGATTATTCAGGAAATTCGATCCATGTTGAAAGAACGGGAAGGGTCTAACGAGTGAGATGAAAGGCCTGCGTTATCCCCACAACGATGAACTCGATGGCCAGTGCCAGCAGGATGAGACCCATAATACGGGTGAGGACCTGTTGTCCGGTGTGGCCCAGTATCCTTGCAATCCGTTCCGCTAAAAACATGGCCAGCCAGAGCACCGCCGATAAACAGATGATAATTCCCACGAGGACGGATTTTGAAAAAAAGGTGGTGCATATTGTTGGCCATGACTCTCTTTTTTTTAAGTACGCAGAGGCGCCCGTAACCG
>DUZB01000007.1 GCA_013349725.1 Deltaproteobacteria bacterium
GCCTGATTTTCGCCATCCGTTTCTATCGCGGCTATGCCCGAAAGATAAAGGCCGCGGGCCGCCGAAATTCCCTGCGGCTTGCCGATATCCTCGCCCGCGTCTGGACGGACTGTCTGGAAGAAACAATATGGGGGCTGGAGTCCCTGGAAAAGGATATACGAGAACGCCTGAACGCCCTTTCCTCCCTGTGGGGAAAAGACAAAACCACATAACCCCGGCGCTGATCCATATCTACAGAATGCAGAACAGGAAAAGGCGAAAAGGTTGACGGATCTTTTTTTGGAGGAAAACAGATGCATGACGAAACCACTCCTTTCGAGGGCCTGGTAACATTTCTGTACAGGAATTGCTGGGAATTGAAAGAAGATGCGGTGCTGAAGACCTTTTTTCAATGTCCCGGGCCATCCCTGATCACAGATGGCAGCGGTAAAACCCTGTTTTTGAATGAGTCGATGGAGAATCTCCTGCGGCCCTGTTTACGGGATGGTTTGACACAGACCTTGAAAGGGCGTTCGGAGTGTACCATAATGGGGGAAAATGGGTGTTTCATCCTGCACAGTATTTCAACAGATGAGGAACTCGATAACGTTTCGGTCTGCATCAGGAACCTGAAGGGCGATTCATTTCCCATGCTGGCTTCTACAACGCTTGTAAGGGACGGAAACGGGACAATCGAGGGGTGTCTCGCCACGCTGCAGCCGGACAAATCAAAGAGCCTGCCGCGACAATATGATACCTACTCAGACATCGGTCCCGATGCCGTTTCCGACTGTCTCATCGAAAATTTCCCTACCCCTTTCTTCACCGTTGACCAGAGCCTGATGATCACCCGCATGAACAAACCTCTCGAAGACCTTTCAGGATATGCAAGAGATGAGGTGGTAGGGAAGATGAAGTGTTCTGAACTGCTGCGCACGGCGCAGTGCGACACTCCGGACTGCCTTCTCATGCAGTCCATGGAGAAATCGATGCGTATGGCGGGGGTCAGAAGAACATTCAGGAGCCGCGGCGGCGAAGAGATCCCCATCCTGGTCAATGCCTCCATCATTACCGATGCCTCGGGACATGTTCTGGGCGGTTTTGAAGCCTTTCAGGATATTTCTGAAATCGAAAACGCACGGAAAGATGCCGAAAAGGCCAGACTTCGAATGCTCCAGGCGGAAAAGCTCGGGGCCGTCGGTCGATTTGCCGCGGGTCTTGCCCATGAGATAAACAACCCCATCACCGGCATTCTTAGTTACAGCGACCTGCTCATGAAGGAAATCGGCGATGCCCCCTTGTTGAGGGAGGATCTGGGGAACATCATCGAACAGGCTCTCCGGTGTAAGGACATTCTTGCAAGAATGTCCATCCTGAGCCAGAAACCGCTTCTTGCCTTGAGCCTGGCGAATATCCATAAAGTCATCAACATCAGCATGGAGAATTGCGCTCATCTGGCCTTGTCCGGCCATGTGACTTTAACCCGGGACGTTCAGGAAGACATCCCACGGGTGAGAGGAAACGAGAATTTCCTGATTCAGTTGCTTGAGAATCTCATTATCAATGCCATCGATTCCCTGTCCGGGAGCGGAAAAGTTGCGGTTGCAGGCAGGTTTGATCCGGACAGCCAAAGGGTTATCATTGAAATCGAGGATACGGGATGCGGCATTCCGGATGAGTTGAGAACGCGCGTTTTTGAGCCTTTCTTCACAACCAAACCCGCCGGCAAAGGATTCGGCCTCGGACTGTCTATCGCCCACGAAATAGTCAGTCTGCACGGGGGCCACATGGAGATCGGAACATCGCCGTCGGGGGGAACGATTTTCTCAGTCCATCTGCCCCTTGAATCCATTGAGAATGACCTATGACTGTGAACAGACCCTTCAAGGTATTGATCGTTGACGACGACAAAGCCATTCGCGCCAGCATGTCCCGGGTTATAAAGGCGATGGGACTTCATGTCGATACGGTTGAAGACGGAAATACGGCCCTGAAGGTTATGGCCGCCGGGCGCTTTGATATCGTTTTTCTGGATTATATTCTGCCCGACGTGAAAGGCGCCCAGATTCTGGGTCGGATACATGAACTCCATCCGGAAACGGTTGTCATGATGATGACGGCTTATCCGGCCGTGGAAGATGCCGTTCTATCCATGAAGCTCGGCGTTGTCGACTATCTGGTGAAGCCATTCCGCTTGGAAGATGTGGAAAATTATGTATTTAAGTGCTTGGATATGTTGAAGAAAAGGGCCGAGTCCGCAGGAAAAACCCTCTCGACCTTTCCAAAAGAGGAAAGAACCCTGAAGAAGATACTTGGCGACAGCGACATTGTCCGAAAGATGAAGGAAACCATTCACAGCGTTGCCTCGACCGACAGCACCATCCTGATCAGCGGAGAGAGCGGTACGGGGAAGGAACTGGCGGCTCGCGCGATTCATGAACTCTCCCCCAGGGCCGACAAGCACTATGTTCCCCTGGATTGTTCTTCCCTTGTGGAAACCCTGCTCGAGAGCGAGCTTTTCGGTCACGTTCGCGGGGCCTTCACCGGGGCTGACGGCGAAAAAACGGGGCTTTTTGAAATTGCCGACAAGGGAACTTTCTTTTTTGACGAAGTCAGCAACCTCACCATGAAGATCCAGTGCAAGCTCCTGCGGGTTATACAGGAGCGTGAATACATGAAGGTGGGCAGCCAGAAACGGCATAAGGTGGATATCCGCATCATTTCAGCCTCCAACATCGATCTGGAACACGCCGTGAAGCGAGGGACGTTCAGGAATGACCTTTACTACCGCATCAATGTGGTTCCCATTCACCTGCCGCCCCTTCGGGAACGGAAAGAGGACATTCCCATTCTTCTCGAACATTATCTGAAAGAATTCAATACATCCTGCAACCGGAATATCAAGGGGTTCTCCGAGGAGGCCATGGAGGCCCTTATGGACTATCCTTATCCCGGCAATATCCGTGAACTCAAGCACCTGGTTGAGCAGGTCGTGGTGCTCAACGGTTCCACTGAAATCGCCATCGGCGATCTCCCCCCCACCATAACCCGGCGCAAGGGGATGTTTCATCTTCCCACCGCGGAGAATATGTCTCTGGAAGCGCTGGAAAAAATATATATATTGTTCATTTTAAACCGGACAAAGGGGTTGAGGGGACAGGCCGCTGATATCCTGGGCATTAACAGAAAGACTCTCTCCCAAAAAATCGCCAAATACGGCATTAGGGTGGATGATGCGTAAATTTATCTCATCTTCCGGTAAAACCTTCCCATAGGGCAAAAACAATTTAAATATAGGGCGCTTACCTTGCGTCTTCCATTCCCAATGAGTAAAAAAGCCCGATTCCCCAACCTTTTTTCTTTTCCCTAACTTTTTATTTACCTCGTTGATATTTCATCTTAATTTCCCCCGAATCGAAGGCGGCATGCATCTTGCTTTTAGTCGAGCGCATTCACTTTACATCAGGATCGGCAAGCAAGAATGAAGGGTATCCTCAGTGACCTTGCGAAACAGCATACTCGTTATTGAAATCGGAAAGGCCTTTTCAAGCAAATTGGGACAAGGCCTTCGGGAAAAAGGATTGTCTTCCATCAGAATTGAAAAATCCGACGGTTTTGTTCCTTTGCTTGACTCGCGGGACCTGATACGCGCCCTGGTCTTTATTGATGACACCCGTGGGATTTTCGAGGAATGTTACATGAATCTGAAAATCCTAAAAGCCATGTCCCGCGACATGCCGTTGATCTTTTGCACTGCGGCGAACAGCCCTCTAAAGGAGATACGGGTAAGGGCTCTGGGATTGTTTTACTACCATACCGAGGACATGGGACTTGATTTGTTGCTGGCGGCAATCGATTGCGCGGTCAGGAAATCGGTTGTCGATAATATATTTTTGAGCCGCTCCCATCATGAAATAAGAAGTCGGCAAATCGGCTGTTCATGCTGATTTCGCCAACCTTTAAAAATATGATTTAAGGAGGAATTTAAATGGGTTACATTATCATTGGGTTGTTTGGGGTTGCACTGGGGATATGGGGGCTCTTTGACGAATATTATTATGTGGCGGATTTTGTCAAGGGCGGAGTTCCCCTTCTGCTCATGCTTTCAGGCATCATCGCCACCCTGGCCGGAATTATCCCGCCACCGGAAATGGAGGAAACAGATGGAAAATAACAATGTCCTGGAACAGAGGGCGGATGTGGAAGAAATCAGGGAGAAAGGCAAAGCCGCGGCCAGGAAAATCAGGGAAGGCAACAACAAGCAGGCAAATTCATCAAAATCCGATGAAACATCCCAGGCTTCCACCATGTTTTATCTGCATTCACTTCTGCTTTTCAGCGGAAGACTGCTCCACCGGATGCTCGGTTTCTACAACAGTTTATTTGACTTCAAGGCCTCCGATAAGGCCACCATCTATCGAAACCTCAGCAATCAGTACATCAACAGAGGCCTTCATGAAAAAGCCCTTCAGTACCTGAAAGAATGGTCCCGTCTCGAACCGTCCAACCCGGACGCTCACTACCACCTTGGCGTTGCCCTGTCGTCCGGCGACGATGTGAAGGCGGCCATCCGATCCCTTGACAAGGCGCTCAAACTGAGCCCGGATCATAAAAACGCCATATATCGAAGGGCCGGACTCTCCTTGAAAGTCAAAGATTACAAAAAGTCGGTAGAGGATCTGGAAAAACTTGTGAGCATGGTGCCTAAAAGCCCTAAACCTTTTTATCTTCTGGCCATTGCCTGCGACCGGATGGATGAGGTGGACAAGGCCGTAGAGGCCATGAAAAGAGCCATTGCCCTCGATTCCGAGGAGATCAAATATTATCAACACCTTGGATTTCTCTATGAACGTCGGGAAGACCACAAAGAGGCCGCCAAATGCTTCACCAAAGTCATGGAGCTTCAACGTGAGCAGGACGACGAATAGCGGGAAGAGGCATCCATCATGAGGAGATGGAAGGCGTTGCTGGTGAGCTTCATCGGTCTGCAGTTGGCGATCGGCAGTGCCGTCTTTTCGGGGAAGAACGGCTCGGACAATATGGTTTTTGCCAAGGGGGTCGGCATCTATTATGAAACTCCGATAAAGGGGATCATACGGTCGGATTGTGGAAGATGCCATTCGGGACCCACAAGGAATCTAATGGACTACGACAGCCTCAAAGCCTATGCGGAGGGCGGCCTGCTGGAAACCATGGTTCAGGGGCCCATGAGGCGTTTTGCCGGCAACGATGCGGAAACCATCATTCAATGGATCGGCGCCGGGGCTCCGGAAAAACCCCCTGCCGGGGCACAGGTTCGTTTCTCGCAAAAGGCCCCCGGCAATCCCCTTCCGTGCCCTACCCCCGGAGCCGGGGATGCAGCGGATTCGCAGGGAGCACAGATAACCTACACGGGCGCCATAAAAGAGGTCCTTTCAAAAGATTGCCTGAGATGTCATTCCGGACCCTTCCGGAATCTTACCACCTACAAGAACGTAAAGATGTATGTGGATAACGGGTTGTTGAAAACGCTGGTGCTGCCGGGCGGTCCCATGCACCGATTCGCGGGTCCGGACACGCGCCTGTTCATTGCCTGGATGGACCGCGGGGCGCCGCAATAGGCCGGACCCCATAAGGAGAATCAAAGCTCATGAGAAAAAATCATGTCATCGGGGGGGTAGTGGTTTTCAGCGCGGGTCTTTTCCTGTGCTACCATTACAGCCCCTACGTGGTGGAAACAATCAAGGGCGCCATGCAGCCGATCCTTATCCTGACCGGCCTGGTGGCCCTGGCGGCGGGGATTTTAGGGAACAGCAACCTGAGAACCGCCAATTTCATTGTGGCCTCTCTGTTGCTCGTTTTAGGGCTTTATGGGCTTTACGATGAGTATTATGCCGTCATTGATTTCTTTTACGGTCTGATGCCTCCCCTGCTCGTGTTCGGCGGAATCGTGTCAATCGTTTACGGCATCAAAAAATTGAGGTAATGGGGATATCCGCTATGGGAACAACCCACATGACGACCCTGATAAAACGGGTTTATGGAAAAAAGTACGATCTGGATACATACGGGCAGATGTCCGTCGCGACCAGGTTTTACACTTCCAGAATGCAGCCGATCTTCTCTTTTTTGCGTGAAAAGCGGGTCAAACTCCTTTTTTGGATACTCCTGGCTATCACGGCGGGGGGCAGCATCTACTATTTCAATCTGCTGGTGTCAACAGAGCAGGACGTGCTGGCGGCAAAAGGAAAGGTGGACGCCCTGCAACAGAGAAGGAACGATATCTCCATAAACCTTTCAAAGGCGGCCCTTGACTATTCAAAACATGAACGATCCGTCTTTACGGTGGTCGTGGCGTTGCGCTCCCTCTTAGGGGAAAAGGGCATGAACAACGCCCAGATTGAAGCGCTTATAAACGATATGGACACCCCCGGAGATGGCGGGATACCGACTGAAAAGATGGCCGGAACCGATGGGCTTTCGGTCTTGGGACGATTACTCGCGGTGGCTGAACAATACCCGGACCTGAAACTTTCTTCCAATTTCAACAATCTCATGACGGCGCTGATCGAGGTTGAAAAAGATCTTGCCGGTGAACGGATCAAATTCAATGACGCGGTGAACATCTACACAACCAATATCGCCAAGTTCCCGCTCAACGCCTATGCCTGGACGTTCGGCTTCAAAACCCGGCCCTATTTCGAGGCAACGGCGGAAGCCAGTAAATTCAAACCGATTACGTATTGACCCGTTTTTCCGGTTTTGCACATTTCGATTTCAGGTTTTCAAAGTAAGGACATGAATCAAAGCACTTACCATCTGAAATTATTCGGGCGCCTTCCCATCAGGAAACGGGCCCCCATGCTCGTATGCCTTGCTGTGCTTGCAGCCATATACGCCTGCGTGTCGGATTACAACCTGGCCACGGGGACCGGAAATTTGAGCATGGTGCTCTTTTTAGCCGCCAACGTCTATTTTCCAGCCAAAAGGATCCGGCTGCATTACAACCTGAAAAAAGTTCAAACCGATTTCGACCGCCTGCTTGTTTTTCATATCTGGGCCAATACATGCGCCTTTGTGGTGGCCTGTATCCATTGCTATGTTTCCCTGTGGTCCAACAACTGGCTGATACTGGCCCTGGTTATCATGGGTTGGTTGACGGTGGGCGGATTCCTGATGTGGATAAAGTTTCAACCCGGAAAAGTAAAAAAAGGGATGTACATTTTGCATACCCAGCAGGTCCTGTTTTTTGTGATGGTTTTTGCCATGTTGAAGGGCCACTATGTTTTTTAAGCTAACGGCTAACAGCTAACAGCTTTTCTACCAGGAGCACAGATGTCCATATATATACTGAAAATAGTAGGGCTCACCATCGTAGTGGGCGTAATGGCCTTTGCGGGGGTGCTTTACCGGAACGTCTCGAAACTGGAAAAAGAGATCAAAGCCGAAAACAGGGGCTCAAAAGAAAAATGAAATACGCAGCATGCGAAAAGTGCGCTCAATCCGTGGGAAAGATCAATATCGCCGGCAATGTGATGATGATCCTGATAAAGGGCTACATGGGCGTGGTGGGAGGCAGCAAAGGCCTTATTGCCGATGCCGTACATTCCTGCGCGGACCTCCTTGCCACCATTGTGATGATGATCGGCCTACATATTTCCGGACGGGAAAAAGACGATAACTACCCCTATGGCTACGGAAAGGCCGAATACCTTGTTGCCGTGGTCATCTACCTGTTTTTGTTCGTCATCGGTTCCTACATCCTTTTTGATGGCACCAAAGCCATTCTGGAGGGACGTAGAGTTACGCCCTGTTTGTCCGCCGCATGGGGTGCGATTTTTTCCATCGCCATCAACGAACTCATGTTTCGCCAGAGCATATGTGCCGGAAATCAGATCAACAGCCCCTCCATGACGGCCAAAGCCTGGGAGAGCCGCTCCGACGTCCTCTCCTCCGTGGCGGTGCTGATCGGCATCATCGGAGCTAAAATGGGGTTTCACTTCATGGACCCCCTTGCCGCCATCATCGTGGGGGTCATCATCCTTCGCGTATGCGTGGAGCAAATAAAGAACGCCGTCAAGAATCTGATGGACGGCGCGGCTGAAGAAGGTTTGGATGAGGTTCGCGAAGCCTTGGGACGCGTGGCCGATATCTTGAACATCGCGGAAATCAATTCCAGGGAAGTGGGGCAGGAACTGGAACTGGAAATCCGCCTGGGGGTCAGGGAGGATATCACTGTGATCCAGGGGGAAACCATAAAGCGAGAAACAAAACAAGCGATTCGGGAAGCTATCGACAGAAAACTGCGGATAAAGATCATGTTGTTCCCGGTTTCCTGCGATGCCTGAAGGGAAGAATTATGAAGAAAGTTGATCACACCTTCTGCATGAGCCAGTTCAAACCCGCCATTGCCGGGCTGGCTGTTCTGGTGGTTCTGGTGGTCGCCTGGACCGGATGGCACTGTTCCTCGGAACGGGGCAGACATATCCCCCTTGCCCTGGCGGCTTTTTCCCAACCGACGGCGCCCCCCATCCTTGTGAAGGATAAAATGCTGCACCCCTACTGGGGGAACTGTTCTAAATGTCACGTCACCACGGGCGCCGGAAAACCCATATCCAAGGTAATGGCGGCCGCACCCATATCCATCAAAGACAAGATGCCCCACGAGTACTGGGGCAACTGCCTCCTCTGCCACAAAGTTGTTGACGGCGTTCAGCAGAGTAAAAATCTCCAGGCCAGGGCCGCTGCCGTAAACAGCCTGACAGCCCAGTCCCTGGGCCTTAAGGTGACGACGGTTACGGCGGCCCTGATGAAGAAATTCGGCCTGAGCAATGAAGATGGGGTTTTGGTCCTTGAAGTGACGCCCGCCTCCGTTGCCGCAAAGGCCGGTCTCATGGATGGCGATGAAATTCTCAGGGTGGGAAAAACAAGGGTGGAGACCACCCGTAATTTTGATGCGGCCCTGAATCTGGCCACGCCCGGAAAAGACATCAAGCTGAATGTTTATCGCGGCAAACAACAGCGGAATCTTTTTTTGCGCATCCCGAGCAGCCTCGCCCTGGCGGCGGCCACAGCGCCCATGACCCAGAACCAGATCGAAACTCTGGCGGAACAGTTGGGCGTGCCCAAGACACAGCAGGATGTGAACCTGGCACTCCAGCAACAGAACCGGGCAAGGGTCGCGGCCGCTAACGCCCCCATGACCCAGAACCAAATCGAAACCCTGGCGGAGCAGTTGGGGGTGCCGAAGACACGGCAGGATGTGAACCGGGCGCTCCAGCAACAGAACCGGGCAGGGACGGCGGCGAATGTTCGTTCCGGAAAAGTGGTCGTGGCATCTTCGGGGCCCGGCATCGACTATCCGGTGGCCGACCGGTTTGGAGAAAGCCCTTATCTCATTTTGTTTGATCCCTCCCTCAACAATTACCGGGTTGCGGCAAACCCCAACGTAAACGATGCCGGAGGAAAAGGGGTTCAGACCGGGCAGTATGCGGTGGATATGGGGGCCGGCAGCGTCATTGCCGGGAGCTTCAGCCAAGACGCCCTGCACACCCTTGATTCTCTGCGGGTAAATACTTATGGGAGCTTTGTCGGCTCCGTTCGGGATGCCCTCGCCGCCTACGTAGCGGGGTCGCTTATCCCGACCAATACGGGACGTCGGTTGGCACAGCCGAAGCAGGCGACGTCTGTGAGAACAGCAGCAGGGAAGGCCGTGACAATCTACTGATTGTTGATTAAGGGGAAAAGATGAACGTCCAACATCGAATCAAAAAGCTGCAACTTCAGGTACTTGCAAGAGGGTATTGAAGATGAAGAATCGAAACGTCATGTGGCTGGGCCCCGTTTCAGTACTCGGCTTCGTCGTTGTTCTTGCCATTATGTACGGGTGGGTCGGCAGCGTCAACAGCGTCGGCTATGAAAACAGGGAAAGACCGGATCCCCCGCAGGCCCCGGAGCTGCAAACGCCGGAGCAGGATCCGGCGGGAAATTTGGCCGAACCGGGGGACCTTCAGCCGCCGGAACAGGGTGGGCGTCTCGCCCGGCATAGCCGGTTGCCTGTCGGAATAGGGAACAATCAGATTCAGCTCATCGACAATACGGTCATTTCCACCGGCATAGGGGACACCCAAATCCGGCTGATCAACCAGAACAGGCCGGGCGGCCCCTACCTGGGCCTCAGCATGAGTGAACTCGGCGAGGTTGTTCGAAAAGATCTGAACATCCCGGTGGGAACCGGTGTTTATGTCAATGGCGTTGTCGCTCTGTCCCCCGCGGAAAAGGCGGGGGTTAAGAAAGGGGACGTCCTTTTGAAATGCGCTCACAAGCCGGTCAACAGCCCCGAGGCGGTGGGGCAAATACTGACGGGTATGAAGGCGGGGGACGTTGTCAAGCTGCTGGTCAACAGGGACGGGAAGAAAAACTCCTTTCACGCAAAGCTGGAAAACGCGCCCCTGGGCCTGGACACGGGAGCAACTCAGAATCCGGTCTGGATGGGGGCCGACATTCAGGATGTGGACGCCATCATGAAGATCCGATTCAATCTCCCCGATCGGCGTGGCGTGATCGTCAGCCATGTGGCCGAGGGTTCACCTGCGCTTGCGGCCGGCCTTAGGACCGGGGACGTGGTCAGAAGATTCGGAGAGATCCGCATACGGGACGTGAAACAGATGCAGTCGCTGATCCTTGCGGCGCAACCTGGACAGCAGGTAAACCTTACCATACTCAGAGATGGTCAACACAGTACCGTGGAAGTCTTTATGGAAAGACATTTGGCCACCGGGAAGGTTCCCTTCCTCGGCCCGGCGGACGTGGCCATAGAGGGTTCGTGGATCGGGATGGATGTGACCGAGCTTTCGGCCGGTGATGCATCAGGATTAGGCCTGCCCGCGGGAACCACCGGGATACTGGTCAACGATGTGGAGAGTCCGCCCGCCACCATGGTGGGGTTTCAGACCGGAGACGTGATTGTTGCCGTCAACGGGCAGCCCACCCTGGACATGAAACAGTTTGAGACCGCAACAAAAGAGCAGTCCGGCGCTGTAGTTGACGTGATCAGGGGTAATAAACACTTGTTTATCAGCGTTCCCCCTCCCGGATTCACCCAGCAGGGGACCCCGTTGAACGGGGGCATGAACAAAATGAGGCAGGTGGCTCTCACAAGGCCTGCCGCCGGTAAATTGGGCGTATTAACCGCCGGTCCCGACCTCTATAGTGTCGTGAGCGGAGATTTGCGGAGTTCGCCCTATCTCGTTCTGGTGGATTTGGCAAACAGTTCATACGCAATCCTTGAACCTAATGAGCTGAACCCCCTATCCCATGTTCTTCAGGAACTGAATGTAACGAGTCTGGTTTGCAGCGATATTTCAAGGGATGCGGCAAATGCCATGACCTCTCGGGGGATGATGATCTACGCAGGGGTGACCGGGCAGGCAATGGATGCCATCCGCCTGTACGAGGGGAATCAACTGGTCGCCATGAAAGGTTTTTAGGTCCTTTATGAAGATCATGAAGCCTATAATCTTTCTCCTTGGGGGGGTTTTAGTTCTTGTCTGCGGCGGGCGGGTATCCGCCGTCAATGGACCCCCTTTGCAGCAGTTTCAGGAGGATATCAACGGGGCCGTAGCCTCGGTGCGACAATCGGTGGTTACCGTCACAGCCCGAAAAAAAAGCACATCGGCAACAGGGGAAACCCTTTGGTACGAAAGCATCGGATCGGGTTTCTTCGTGGACGACCGGGGTTTTATCCTGACCAATTATCATGTGGTGGAAGAGGCAAAAGAGATCACCGTAACCCTTTGGCGGTCCGGCCGGAATGAATTTCAGGCGCAAGTCGCCCACGCCGACCAGGCCCTCGACCTCTCCCTGCTCAAGATTGACGCCATGGAGACTTTTCCCGTGGTGGAATTCGGTAATTCAGACACGATCGAGACAGGGGACTGGGCCATCAGCATTGGAAGCCCCTTCGGATTTGAACACACTGTTTCTTTAGGCATCATAAGCGACTTACACAGGGACCTCCGGATTGAAAGACTGACCTATAAAGACATGATTCAGACAGACGCCGTCATAAACGAGGGAAACAGCGGGGGCCCCCTTGTGAATATCCTTGGGAAGGTCATCGGCGTGGGAACGGCTATATACGCTCCCGATGGAACCTATACGGGTCTCGGTTTCGCCATCCCCATTAACAGCGCAAAGCACTTTTTCACCCGGATAACCGGCGCCGTCAGGGTAGCCCTGGCAGCACCCACCGGGCAGACCGGCAACAAAGAGCCGATCAATCTCAACAAAAGGATGCCCAACGATGCCCTTCACCGGACATTCAGTGACTGCACCACTTGCCACACCATAACAACAAAGATGACGGTAAGCCTTAAAGCGAAGATGAACCACGAAATGGTGGGCGCCTGCGACACCTGCCACATTTTCGTTAACGATAAAGTGGCCACAGGCCCCGTAACCGTGGCCAACACGACGCTTGCGATGCCACCTGCCGGCGCCGACCAGCTTGCCGGTTTGTACACCAACATCATCCTGAAATTGGCGATGATTACATTGGTCATCTCCATCGTCTTCACCATGATGGGTGTGGGGGGAGGCTTTCTCTACGTCCCGATCCTCCTGTCATGCGGCCTCGGCTTCCACACGGCGGTCACCACCAGCCTGGTCATGCTGACGGCCGCCCAGATATCTGGCCTTTACATCTTTTTCAGGTCAGGCCTCGTGGATGTGAATATGGCCGTAAGACTGGGGGTGCCGACCATGGTAGGCGCTTTCGTGGGCGGGATGGTGTCGGAGCACTTTAATGTGAACTTTCTCGTCATCCTTTTTGCCGCCACCATGTTCTTTGCCGCTTATATCATGATCCAGGACCAGACGCAACTGGAGGGGGCGGGAAAAAGCCTGCCCCGGAGCCCCTGGGTGTGGCAGCGTGATTTCATGGGGTATGCCTATTGCTTTGACATGATGGTGGCCACCCCTCTCACATTCGGAATTGGATTTTTAGGCGGGTTGTTGGGTCTTGCCGGCGGCTGGCTGAATATCCCGCTGATGGTGATCCTCTTCGGCGTACCTATGAAGATTGCCATAGCCACCTCGTCGCTGATGGTGCCTGCCACAGGTTTTGCAGGCCTTTTAGGGCACAGTGTACTCGGTCATTTTGAAATTAAATTGGCCTTGAGTCTATCGCTTATTACGATTATCGGAGCGCAGATAGGGTCACGCATATCCGTAAAAACCGACAGTAATCTGCTCCGGTTTATATTTGCCTTTGTGATGAGCCTGGTGGGGCTGTGGATGATTTTGATGGTTTTGTAAAAGCTGGATGAATTGGATGATTGGATGAATGATTTGGATGAATTGGGATGATTGGATGGCAGGTTTTGAATTTCGAGTTAACGAAGTCCAAATATGAAAAAAAATAGGAACTTCTCGATAAACAGGCTTTTTTGGCCTCTTCTGGTCCTGGCGGTAGTGGCTGGGGGAGCCGTATGGACTAATGCCGTGGTTTTGAACCAGGGTTCTTTCGGGCATGCGCTTTCCCCATCAAGGGGTGTTACGGTTCCGACAGCAACGCCGGTTCTCCCACGGAAAGAGGCTGCATCCCCCGATGCCGCCCTGAGCATGCAGGAAGGCATCAGCCGCGCGGCATCCATGGTCAGGCCGGCGGTGGTGTCGGTGAAAGCGCCTTTCACGGGGCAGGCCGTCCAGGAGAATGGATTGACACATGTTGCTCCCTACCCCGGGAATTCGGGACTGGTGGGATCGGGATTTATTATCGATGCCAGGGGATACGTCGTCACCACCTTCGGGACCGTGGGCAAGGCGACCAGGGTCCGGGTATCGCTTTTTTCCGGGAACAGAACGGAATACGACGCGGACGTTATTGCCGTTGACCCAAAAACCGATCTGGCGCTTCTCAAGATACTCGCAAACGATGTTTTCCCCACCATTATCCTCGGCAATTCCGATCTGGTGGAGATCGGCGACATTGTCTTCGCTATTGGAAGCCCTTTCGGTTTTTCCCGGACGGTGACCATGGGAATCGTCAGCAGCAACCGGAGGAACATGAATATCGACGGGACAAAATATCCCGATCTGATCCAGACGGATGCCGCTATCAACGAAGGGAACGACGGTGGGCCCCTCGTCAATATCAGGGGCGAAGTGATCGGTGTGAACATGGCCTACTACAGACCCCACAGCCGGTTTTCGGGCATCGGTTTTGCCGTGCCCATCAATGATGTTCTGGCGTTTATCGAAGGACCATAAGGGAGACTGAAATGACGGGAAAAGTGATTGTCCTGGTTCTTGTGACCGCCCTTCTGGTTTACGGGATAGCGGTGGGTGATTTTATGGAGACCTGGCGCAACGGCGCCACCCTCTGAACCTCATGCATCGGGTTAGGGTAACCCGCGAAAATCTATAATTTCAACCTTCAATGGAGGATGCTGATGTTTAAGGAGTATTTTGGCGCGGACGCGGGAAAAATCGGGTATTTTTTTGGATTGATGGCAGGCGCGGCCATATCTGTCACCCTGATCTACTGGGCCATTTTCGGTTTCGACACGTGGAAGGAAGAAACGCAGAGAGCATCAGACCTCATGATGGCGGCCGCCGTGGTTCCCCAAGGGTCGGCAGCAGGACAAGGGGTGGGACAAAGAATCGCACAAAGGTCCGGACAGTATGTCTGCCCCCGGGACGGAGCCGTGGGACTGCCCCAATTTGATGGGAACGGGGTCCCTCACTGCCCCGTATGCGGTCAAGTCATGGGGTTCAACAACACCCAGCCGAACAATCTGGCCCTGGCGCGCGGTGGCTGACCGCCCCCTGCCGGCCTGGCAGGCGGGCAAGGTGGGCTTCGGTTAGGCGCACTGGGAACACAAAATGGGCTGGGGGGAGGCGGAGCGTGAGTGAATCCATAGGATGGGCGGCGCCCGTCGGAATTTTGGATGTTTACCCCCGATTCAACCATAAAGCTGAAAGCTAACAGCTAAAACCTTTAACCAACGGACAATAAGCAGATGATTCTTTCACGATTCAGGATACTGACCCAGGGGACAAGCGCCATCCTGGCCAACAGCTATGTGGCCGCTTTTTATACACGGGCGGTCAATGCCGGTCCACTTAAGGGTGTATGCGTGCCGGTCCTGAATTGCTATGCCTGCCCCACGGCTCTGTTTGCCTGCCCCATCGGCACATTGCAGCATTTTGCGGCGATCCACGCTTTTCCTTACTATCCACTGGCCTTCCTCATCCTCATGGGTCTGGTGATGGGACGGATGGCCTGCGGCTGGGCATGCCCTTTCGGCCTCCTTCAGGACCTGATGTACAAGATAAAGTCCCCCAAATACAAAGCGCCTTTCTGGCTCAAACATTTGAAATTTCCGATCCTGCTCATTTTTGTATTTGCTCTCCCCTACATGACCGGTGATGTATGGTTTTCCAAACTTTGCCCGGCCGGAACCCTCACCGCCGGTATCCCGTGGGTCCTGTGGAATCCCCTGAACCCTCGGACGGGCATGCCGGTGCTGCCGGATGGGCCGGGGGCGATTTTTTACCTGTGCCTCGTGATCCTGGCAGGCTTCCTGGCGTGGTTTATTCTAACCCGGAGGCCCTTCTGCAAAGGAATCTGCCCGTTAGGCACAATCTTTTCCATTTTTAACCGGTTCAGCATGATTCAGCTTCAGGTGGGAAAAGGGTGCGACGGATGCCATACCTGCAACGACCATTGCCCCATGGATCTGGATGTGTCTCTGGATGCTGATTCCGGGGATTGCATACGATGTCTGGAATGTACCAAATGCGGGCATATCAGGCTCATTACCCCTTTTTCTCATGAGGAAAAGTTTGATGGGAAAAGCAATAAGTTCGCTGAGTGATCGAACCGTTTGGCTCCTTGTAGGCATGGTTTTTGCCTGCGTCATGCTGGTTCTCGTGATTGTATTCACCCATGACATGGAAAAACCCAGGAGCCCGCAGGCCGCGGTGGCCGCGGGCTTCAATCAACTGTTCAGTGTGGGGGAGTGGAAATCGGGGAATGGCCCCGAGCCGTTCATTTACCACCCGGCCGGCTTTGACCGGCTCACCTGGAAGCCTCTCCCCCGGCGATAAGGACGGGTTCGGCGGCGACGGGTAAGACTCCCTACAACCCATATCCCAAAAAGCAAGCGAGATAAACCGATGTTGAGAACATTCACTACCATCACCCTGACTGCGGTCGGTATATTATTCGGAATGCAGAATTTCGACCATGTTCCCGTGTATCTTTTCTGGGGAAAGGCCATCAATATCCGGCTCATTTTCGTTATCGCCATAGCGGGAACCGGCGGGTATCTCCTGAGGCATTTCATCGGGGTGGCGCGGGAGGAGGTGTTGAAGAAAAGGATTTATGCCGAAAGAAGCCATTCCGCCGATCGATTGAAAAAAAGGAAGTTGAAGGACCATTATGATGAAGACGAACTATAGCGGTTTTCCCGCGAATGACCGAAGCCGGACAGGGACGGGAGTGAACTTTCATGCATTTTGAACGCTGTCAAAAATGCGGCGAAAAAGCTGCCATGGCGGGAATCTGGACCAATGTGGTACTCGTGATTCTTAAAATCACCATCGGTGTGACCAGCGGCAGCAAGGCCTGTATAGCCGACGGGCTTCATTCCGCGTCCAATATCATTACCGCCTTTGCCATCATTTTGAGTCACAAAATCGGGAACAAGCCCCCTAACAGCCGCTTCCATTACGGTTACGGCAAGATTGAGTTCGTGGCGGCAGGCGCCATCAGTCTTCTGATTACCGCGGGCGCAATTTTGCTCATTACGGTGTCCATCCACAACCTCCTCCGGGAACCGAGCGCCTCGCCGCATTTTTCCGCCGTATTGATGGCCCTCATATCCATCGGGGCAAATGAGATGCTGTTCCGCTTTATGCGTTGCGTCGGCACCCAGCTCAAGAGCCAGACCATCATGGCCAACGCCTGGGCCAACCGGGCGGACTGCTTTTCTTCCGTTGCCGTCGTAGTCGGTGTGCTGGGAAGCAAATTGGGGTTTCACCACCTGGATCCCATCGCCGCCATTTTCGTGGTGGCCGTCATCATCAAGGTGAGCGTCAAGATCCTTCTGGATTCGGTCAGGGCCCTAATGGACTCTTCCGTCAACGACCTCTATGGCGACGAGATAACGGGCATCGCGGGCAATGTGGCGAATGTGCGTGGGGTCCCGAGGATCAACACCCGACAGATCGGCAAAAAGATATGGATCGATCTGGAGATACTCATAGACCCCCACTGCACCATCGGCCAGGGAAATGCGATCGCCGAAAGAGTGAAGGCGGCCCTCATGGGAAGGATCGCCGATTTAGAGAGGATCATGGTTCACCCGAGGCCCCTGCAATCCGTGGAGAAAACGAAATGATCACGGCTGCGCCCCGAACGAAAAACCGATGGACACCAAGAACCGGGAGATTCGGGGGAATCGATGGCAACGCCATTGTTTTGCTCGGCCTGATCTGTTTCCTGGTCTTGTGGTCTTTCTGGGGCGACGGTGTTGAAGAAGCAATCTACGATCAGACCTTTCCCGGATATAATGCCTACGGCGACGTCGGCGTAAAGATCTCGGTGTCCAAAGCCCCCGGGGGCCAACCTATCATAGAGGTCCTGGCGGTATCTTCCAACTCCCCCGCAGCACGCGCCGGGCTCATGCCCGGGGACCTGATTATGGGTATGAACGGGCGGATTTTGTCTTCCACGGGTATAGCCTGGCGTTATCTGGACAACATGAAGGCGGGCGAAACAGTCCAATGGACCATTAACCGAAACGGGCGAAACCGATCCATCCACATTCACCTGAACCAGGGATTCGGGGCAACCGGAATTCTCAGAAACAAAGCGTTAATGTTCAGGTCCCTGTCCGCGACCAGGCAGTTCGTGATTACGCTGCTTTTTTTCAAGCTTTCGCTGATCCTCTTCTATCTTTTATATAGGAGGCTACGGAACCGGACACTGATCGTCGCCCTCTTTGCCGTGAAATTCGTTCTGATCGGATCCTTTCTGGGCGTCTACAATCCCCTCGACGCGTTTTTTGCCATCAAGTTCAATACCCTCTCGCTTCTTCTGGGCATGAGCATCATCACGGTGGTTTTGAATGAAGCAGGTTTCTTTAAGCGCGTGGCGGGCAGGATAAGCGTTTATGCGGGTGAAAGCCCCCTGCGCATGTTCATCAGCTTTTGCCTCATCACCTACTTTTTCTCTCTGCTGGTCAATAACCTGACCACCATTCTGGTGGTGGTGCCCATCACCCTGAAACTGGCCGCCACTCTGAAATTCGATCCCCGGCCCCTCATCGTGGGAGAAGTGGTTTCGTCCAACCTGGGCGGCGCATCCACCATGGTGGGCGACTTTCCAAATATGTTGATCGCCTCCCAGGCCGGCATCGGTTTCGGCCAATTCATCATTTTTTTGATGCCCATCTGTCTCATTCTCCTGGGACTGATGCTGCTCTATTTCAAGGTCAAAATGGCCAGGTACCCTCTGCCCGTACCGGGAAAAACCTGTGTGCCGGAAAGCCTGACCGGCCGGGAAACACCAATAGAGAGACGGGCCCAAAGGAGGGGCCTTTTTGTTCTGGCCCACGTTATTTTTCTGTTTGTCATCTCAAGCTTTATCTCTCTCAAACCATCCGCCGTAGCCCTTTTGGGCGGAATGTCCCTGTTTCTTTTCTCGGGAATAGACCGGAAAAAAATCATGGGCGGCATCGCCTTTGGTGACATCCTTTTTTTTGCGGGTCTGTTCGTGGTCGTGGGTGGATTGGAGGCCTCCGGGATGCTGAACCATATTTCCAGAGGGCTCGAAATTTCCTCTTTCGGGCGGCCATGGCTGCTTTGTTTGGTTTTGATGTGGAGTGCGGCCCTTTTGACCGCCTTTTTGAATGCGGGTCCCACTGCAGCCCTTTTTTTTCCCGTCGCAATGGGATGCACTCTCTCGCCGCCTCACCATATTATCTGGTGGGCCCTGTCGCTCGGCATCCTGGCAGGTTCGTCGGCCACTGTTTTCGGCGCCACCGCAGGCCCTGTCTCCGTCACGCTCCTTGAGAAATTCAGCGCCGAAAACCGTTTGGGCCTGGCCGGAGGCAATACCATCACCTTCAGGCAGTTTGCGGAAACAGGGGTTCCACTGATGCTTATATTTCTATTTGTTTCAAGCATTTATGTTATTTTTTTGTGCCACTATTTATGAATTGTTTATGGGAGCATCATGAAAGAGAAAAAAAATAAGTGTGAAGCGTGTTATTTGAGAGGATACAATCCGGAGTACTGCAGGTGGCACAAGAAAGCCATTTCGGGGATTGCGATAGGAGCTTGTGAATCCACTGATTTCTATAAGAAACTGGGAAAAACAGCCGCCATCGGGGCGGGCATCGGAATCGTATCCGTCACCGCCGGCATCGCGGCAGCCCCTGTATTGGGCTTCAAGGCGATCGTGGGGCATGCTTTGGCCGCCAAGGTGACCGCTGGAGGCGGGGGTGCAGCAGTTGCAGGGGTCAAGATGTGGAGAACATCCGCAAATGGCCGCGGGGCGGCTAAACGTATCCAAAGGAAAAAGATGCTTTTGCCGTTCTATCTATCACGAGCGCCCAAAGCGTGACATCTGAACTGAGATGTAGCTTCTGCATTGTTGTGTTTTTTAGCGGTTTCAACTTTTACGTTTCATGAGGAGTCAAAACATGGAAGAAGAGTGGGTAGACTACGAACAAAGGAAAGCCGCCGTCCGCGCCAAGGCCGCGGCGAGAAGAAAATGGAAGCGGGACCTGGAAGAATTTCATTCCGGCGACCTTGAAGTCAGCGCCCGGCAGGTAACCCTTTCCGATGTGGCCCAGGTAGGGAGCAAGGTGGTCATCGGAGGGGGGGTGGGACTATTGGCCGGAGTTGCGGGTATTGCGGTGGCGGCCGGCGCAGCCGAAGTAGTGGTAGCCGGCGTTGTGACCAAGATCGCGGGTGTTGTGGGCGGCACCGTCGGATTGTCTCTTGGCCTGAGCAAATATAAGAGGAAGCGAGAGGTGCGCCTCCCCGAATTTTGAGTCGGCAGAAGGCGCAATGTCGGGGACAGCGCCGGGCATACCAAATCATTCGAGTGTAATGGCGCCGGTGATGCAGAATTTTGCGCAGACGCCGCACCCAACACAGATTTCACGGTCTACCTGACAGATGGCGCCGGAAAAGATGCCTTTCTTGATGATCTTGACGGCCTCCCGGGGGCAGTTCAGATAACAGGTCTTGCAACCTGCACAGACGGAAGGATCGATATAGGATCGCAACGATTTCTTCTTTTTAACGATGCGGCTTTCTTCTCTATCAGGGTATGGCATGGGGAACCGTCGCCTCTGTCGCTTTTCTGGAAAAATGTAGCATAGAGATGATATCATCAAATTTCAGTAAATTCAAGCAAGCAGAAAAACAAACGGAACGGTTTCCTACAGGAATAATATGTTCACGGCGCTGAAAGAAAAGCTCCATGTGAAATCCGAAGAGTCTTTGAAAAAGGCTGATTGGCTGGCTAAGATACTCGGGATTTACGGAGACGCTCTTCCTGAAATACGGGCAGGGGTAAACAAAATGATGGAGACGAACGACCATTTTCAGGGTGGAGAACAAACCGCAACCGACAGGCAATCCATGGCCCGGCGCGTGAGCGGCAGGCTCATCAGGCAGGCTGCTATGAAAACAGGCGTCATGGGAGGCATTACGGCTGCCCCCTTTGCCTTGCCCGGCATCGGTATGATTGGGACGGCGGTTGCAGGAATATCCGCTGATTTTACCTATCTCATCAGAAAGCAGGTGTGGCTCTGTTACGGAATATCCGCCGCATACGATGTCCGGTTGCAGGAAGAAGAATTGAAGGCCGTTATTCTCGCCATCCTGGGATTTTCCGGCACGGGACAATTGGGGAAAGAGATCGCGGTCAGGGCCCTGAAGGAAATGGTGGATGCCGGCGCCTCCCGATTTTTGAGAAAGGGCCTTATCTGGTCCGCTTCCGAGGTGGCGGCGATCATTACGCCCCGTCTGTTCAGAAAAAGCTACAGGGTTGTTCCATTTCTGAGCATGCCCCTCAGCGCATCGGTAAATATCGCATCAACCATTACGGTAGGCAACCACGCCAGGGAATATTTCAGTTCAGAGGATACAGCCGCCGAGAACAGGTGAATGAAATGTGGAATTCCGTCAATGCCCTCGATCTGGGACAGAACGCCTGGAAGCGGATATGGGCGACTCGCGAAAATAGCGTCCAGCGCTGTAGGACGATCTTTCTGCTTCGGAAAAGGCTTCTAAAGGCCCGGAAGAAATTGGCGGAGCTTGAAAAAGATCTGGATAAAAAGCAGCTCGAATTTGACGGTCTTGCACTGGTCAACCAGGCAAAAAAAGAAAACATCGGGGCTTTCACTCCCCTGCCCTCGAAAAGTCTGACGACCGGAAAAGCAACCCCGGCAAAACAGAAAAGGCCCCCGTCCACTTCCATTCAGGCGATGGAATATGCAGTCGCCCGTGCGGAAAGGGCCCATGTGGCCTTAGAGGAACGACTGTCTGAAGAAAAAGAGATCTCACGGCAATTTACAGCACGGTATCTCCGGTTCATTGAAAGAAAGAAGCGAAGGAACGATTTCATGCACAAAGAGGAGACGCAGGGAATCTTCGAGAGGAAAGCTTTAAACCCCTGGCGCCCGGCAAAAGGGGAAATGGCGGCCGTGTAACGAAGGGCAAATCAGGATGTCAAAAATGGAATGTTTTATCTGAGGAGGAGACTATGGCGCATCAGCATGAGGAAGAACAGAGAGACGGCATATCGGGATATATGGACGTCGCGGCGATGTCAACTGAAGACCTTTCCAGGATATCCGCCTATGACAGCGTAGCATGGGCTTTTCGAAAGCTGATATCCGCGGCTAAAAAAACCCCTGATATACCTCGAAAGGCCCGGCATCTGGTTGCCGGCATTGGAAAATCGGGGAAAATTGTTCGACTGGAATCCAGGATCGAGCGTTACGAGAAAAAGTTAAGAAACCTGTATTACAAGATCGGAAAGGCGGGGATCGTTTATTCTGGTGAGGAAAATGTTCTGGAAACCGAACCCGTTGTGACGCTCATGGCACAGGTCCTGGAAAATGAAATAAAAATAGAGGGACTGAAACACCGGATCATGGAGATCAAGGAACAAAAAAAGAAAAAGTCCTTGAAGAGGAAACGGGTTAAGATGTCGGAGACCATGGAGGAGGGGTGGAAAGAAGCGCCGGACAGCAGGGACGTGGGCGCCCTCGAGGCCGCCATCGCCATGGCGGTGCGCTTCGGCGACTTTGATACGCCATCGGAAAAGGAAATATTTCAAAAGGTTGCCAACGATCTGTTGGACAGTGAAATCGAAGTCCGAATTCTGGCCGTGGCGGAGCTTGGAAAGCTCGGAAAAGAAGCGGCTGTTCCCATCCTCCTGGAGGTCTCGAAATCGGAAAATAGGGATTTGCTTTCCGAGGTCATCAATTCCCTCATTTCCCTTGGTAATTCACAGGCCATCCCCCTGTTCCGGGAAAGGGCGTCCGATCCTCATTACAGGGTGCGGATCGGGTGCCTCAGGGGCCTGTATAAGCTTGCGGACAACCGGGAAGACCTGTCGGTTCTTAGAGATGCCCTGCATGACGATCACCCGGAAGTGAGGCGGACCGCAGCCACGTTTCTTGGCTGGAAAGACAACGCGGAGGCGGCCCCCGCCCTGGCGCAATGCCTGAGAGATGAAGACTACAGGGTCAGAAAGGCTGCCGTGTCCGCTTTGGCCCATCTCAAGGACGATTCTTCGGTCCTGCCCTTGATCAGGGCTTTAGCGGACAAGGAGTTGGAAATTCGGATAAAAGCCCTTGAGACCATTAGGATGATCACTCAAAATAATGCGGTAACCTTTGATGTGTATGCCGCTGGGCCCGCGTTGGAGGCGGGTGTGGAGCATTTGCGGGATTGGTGGGAAAAGGAAAGGATCGGAAGGGTTTACAGGAACGGGACAGGTATTGAGTCCATGGAAATCAGCGTGAAGGAGGTCGAAACAACCAACGGGGACGCGCCGACCGCCCTGGAGGAAACAAAGGCGCCGGATATCGCCGAAATGCCTGCACCCGAAGAAGCCGACAGGAAGACCGGGGACGTTTACAATGAGGCGGATTCCGGAGAAGACGTTGTTTCCAAATGATCGAATGGGATCGAAAAGTGAGCGAGTATTTTCTGTCGCATAACAATCCGGGGGCGAAATGCCTTTTTTCGGCCTTTTCATTTCTCGGAACCGGTGTCCTGTGGATCTGTATCTATGCTTTTTGTCTCATTTTTTTCTGGAACCATGCCCACCGGGTCATCCTGACCTTGATCCTTGCGGAACTGATGGGTCTGATGGTCATTATCCCATTGAGATATATTACAAAGAGGAGGCGACCCTGCGAGGATTACAAATATTTTTTTCTCACGCCCTGGAACCTGTACTCATTTCCTTCCCATCACGCCTTCAGGGCGTTTTCAATCGCCATCATTGTGGGAATGAGGTTTCCCGGCACATTCCCCTATCTGATCTGTACGGCGGCGATCATCGGTTTCAGTCGATTGTACCTGTCAAAACATTATCTTTCCGATGTTTTGGCGGGTATCCTGCTGGCAATGGGCGCCGCATGGGCATCGCTGCATCTTGTTTGATAAGCGGTCAACGGTTGGAAAACCTGTAAACCGAAAACCGTGAACAGTTACCCCGGGTAAAAGGTGGTTTCATGGGTTCATTCAATACATTTCACAAAAAGGTACTGCCCGAAATGGCCCTGACTTTTCTGGTCTATACGGTAAAAAATTTATTGAGCCGCTACACGCTGCGATCGGTCGTCAGAGCGCAGGCAAGAAAATTCTTCACAGGAAGTCCGGAAAAACCGTATCGGCAGGTTTCCGAGGTGGAGGACTGGGCCGATCGCATCATGGAAATCTTTCTGGAAGACAGAAAAAACTTTCCAAACAACATCTGTATCGACGGCTTGCCGGGGAGCGGCAAGAGTACCCTGGGCAGGGCCCTTTCAGAAAGGTGCGGCCTCAAATGGAGGACCGTCTTCTGGAATGAAATCAAGGGACCCTATCCCTTCAAACTGGGAAGAATTTACGAAAATATACGGCTCATCAGGACTCAGGACATGGAACCATTCGACTGCGTAATCTATATGGATTGCCCCATCAGGGAGGCCAGGATACGGGTGCTCAAACGCGACAGGGATGCCGCGCTTGTGGATGTGGTGGATTTTGCCCTGTTGAAAAAGATTGGAGATGCGGCTTTTTCCATGCTGGATGGAGAGGAAATAGGCATACCCGGCACCCCGGTGAAGCTTAAGAGAAGACCGGAGCGAGGATACAGAGACCTGGATGAATTGAAGATGCGGCTGTGGGCCATGGGTGTCGATACCGAGCGGTTAAACAAAGAAGAATTGCTGTTCATATACTGCCATGGAAAGCCCAGGAGCGGCATTTTGCCCTATCTCAAATTGGGGGCCTATAATAAGGAAATTTTTTCAGGGCTTTATGACGCATTGGCCACGTCCCTTGGAAAGAAGTTTTTGACCTGAGAAATGGGAGGTTTTGCCGGATGGTGGCCAAATGGAAAGTCGGTTCCCGGCTATAAAGCTCTGGGGCCTTTTCCGCCCCTTCCCTCCCTGCCGTGGCCCCTGCCCTTTTTCCTGTGGCCTTCACCGAAATGCGGGCCTTTCCCCCTCAGTCTCCACCGGCCTTGTGGACGTCCGCCCGCGCCAACCATACTGCCCGGCTCCAGGTCGCCGTTCTGAAGGGAGACCACAGCGTCCAGGGCCAGGCCGGTTACCCAGGCATAAATCCGGATACCGTTATGAATCAGACTGCGGGCTGACGTCTCGTCAATGCCTCCGCAAATCAGGATGTCCACGCATAATTCGCTCAGTTTCCCGACCCTCCCCATCGCGCTCAGTTGCGATGTTTGCAACTCATAACTTCCGACAATCCCGCGGTCTTCGGTCACAACCAAAAGGAAGCTCTGAGCGCAGTCAAAACGGGGAGAAACCCGGTCATTAAAAAGTGGAATAGCTATCTTTGCCATATCACCTATCCGAAGAGGTTCCACAGGTAAAGATTACATTTGTTGGACAGGATCAAATCTGTCGCTCTTTTTGACTCTGTTATCCCGTTCCGATTTTTCTGTAAACTTGCGCATCACTTTTTTCAGCAGCAATTTTCCCAAAGGAAGCAATATAGCCGTTGTTCCCAACATGATATATTTTTTGGAGCTTGACATCCGGTATCTCCTGTCCCGGGATAGTTCCCCGGCCCGATCACTGGTCACTCATCCTTGCTCAGTGCGCAGTGATCAGCGATTGTTGGGCTGCGGATAACCGCTCCCGCCCTTATAAACCCATCTTATCGTATAAACCCATCTTATCGAGAGCATCCGCGCCCTCCGCCTCCACATCCCTTCCCTCTTCCACCACCCTGGCC
>DUZB01000008.1 GCA_013349725.1 Deltaproteobacteria bacterium
GCCTGACCACGATAACAGCGCAGGCAAATATAAAACTCAGTACCGCAAAACTTACAGCAGATGCGCTTTAGCAGAAAAGATTGCCTCCGGTCTTGCAATTGACCGGAAGTGAGGGTAAAATGAAGTCAATTTGTGGGGGTTCCGGTCTCTATAATACGGAATTCTCTATCCCTAAAGCCCGAAGCAGCAACTTCGGGCTTTTTTTATGAATGCGCCGGCCAGAACGTATTCAATAAAATAAGGGGGGGATTTTGATGTGATTAAATAGGAAGGAATAAAACCAAAAGCAACGAAAAACTGCTTTCTTGATTGGGTTGTTCTTAACGGCATTCCGCACAAAAAGATCAAACCATCTTGACAGTCTGTTTGCTTTTCTCAATCCGATATTTTTGCGAAAACAAGCTGGGGGGTGGGTCCGTTTTCCAGAAGCAATCTGCCAGAATGATTTTCCGGTTTAGTGGGTTCGCTTTCCGGCGATGGGTGGGTTCACTCTTGAGCGGAGGTAGCAGCCCTGGTGACCGGCAGCAGCCGGGGGATCGGCCGGGAAATTGCCATGGCAATGGCCAAGGAAGGGGCCCGGACCGTCATTAATTACAGCCGCAGCGAAGAAGCGGCAATGGAGACCGTCAAGGAGATCAAGAGGCTGGGAGGCACGGCTATGGCGGTCAAGGCCAGTGCAACCGAACGCTCTCAGGTGGATCACTTAATCGGGAATACGGTGGAAAAATTCGGCCAATTGGACATTCTGGTGAACAATGCGGGTGGTTTTCCCATCAAACCCTTTTCTAAGGTAACTGATGAAGAGTGGGAAAAAGTAATGGACCTTGATCTGAAAAGCGTTTTCCTCTGCAGCCAGATCGCACTTTCCACCATGCGCAGTCGTCGGTGCGGGACCATTATCAATATGGCATCCATTTCCGGCCTGGTGGGAGCGGTGAGCATGGCGCCCTATTCGGCCGCCAAAAGTGGCGTGATCGCTCTGACCAAAGCCTTTGCAAGAGAAATGGCTCCCATAGGGATTACGGTGAATGCCATAGCACCGGGAATCATCGAGACGGACACCGCCATGAACATTTTCCCGGAAAGTGCTTTAAAGGCCTACACCACCTATCAGGTCCCCATGGGCAGGCTGGGACGTCCAGCAGATGTGGTGGGACTTGCGGTGTTTCTTGCATCGAGCGAAGCCGGTTATATCACCGGGCAAGTGTATGCCGTGGACGGGGGATTCACGATGTAGCAAGAATTTAAAGAAAGGAGTAAAAAGATGAATGAGGCAGAAGTCCACCCCAGGCACTTTACAACGAGTGACGGCGTCAGACTGCACTATTTGGAAGCGGGGGCGGGCAAACCACTCGTGCTGATTCACGGCTGGTCTCAATGCGCAGAGGAATTTAAACATCAGATTGCAGGGCTGAGCAACCGCTATCGTGTGATCGCCATCGATCAGCGCGGTCACGAGGATTCCGAGAAACCCGATTTTGGGCATAAGATTTACCGGCTGTCAAAAGACCTGCATGAGCTGCTTTTATCGCTGAATCTGACAGATGTCACCGTACTTGGGCATTCCATGGGCTGTTCCGTGATCTGGGCTTATTGGGACCTTTTCGGTGCAGACCGGCTTGCCAAGATCATTCTCGTCGACCAGTCGCCACACATGACATCAAACCCGGCGTGGTCACCCGGTGAAACAGAGGCCGCCGGCCCTCTGTTTTCCCCCGAATCCGCTTATGAAACGTGTAACGCGCTGGCAGGGACCGAAGGCGAAGCAACCACGCGCTAACTCATTGGAAGCATGTTGACAAAGAACTGTCCGGAGGATGTGAAAGAGTGGATTATGCAGTGCAATTTTCGCATGACCCGAAAAGACGCCTCCATCCTGATGCTGAATCACGCCTTCAAGACTGGCGTGATGTCATTCCGCGCCTCAGCCTCCCCACGCTCGTGGTCGGTGGGCGCGTCAGCGCAATACCATGGAAGTCCGTGGAGTGGACTGCCCGGCAAGTCAAGGGATCACGGTTGGAAATCTTCGAAGAAGATGAAGGAGGCAACCATTTCATGTTTATCGAGAACCCTTCCAAATTTAACCGGATTGTCGCAGATTTTATCGGATAATTTACTGAAGTAGCTATTCTCCAGGGTTTCGGTTGAAAACAATGTGTCCTGTGATTGCTCCACTGGATCAGACCTTTTTCAAACCATTCTCGCAATGGGCCCCGATAAACGGATGCAACGGAGCCGGAAAACGGTGACGTGCATCACGAAATGCTCCCGCAGACTCCGCATCGGAAACATTCCCCCACGTTGCACTCATCGGATTCCTTTGCCTCAAGTGCCAGCGCGTACTCTTTTTTCAGGTGCTGTTTTGAAATACCATGGTCTACAAAGTCCCAGGGCAGGATTTCGGCGAGGTCTCTGGGTCGGTATACGAAAAAATCGGGGTTCACCTCTGAAGACCTGAACGCCTTTGACCAATTTCCATCAAATTTGTGGGTTTGAAGCAGTATGGCGCCGACCCGCCTGTCTCCCATGGAGAGAAGAGTCTGAACATAGGCCCACTTGGGGACATCTGAATTCACTTTTACCCCCCCTACCTTTGCAAAGGCCTTCTTGAGCCATTTCTGCTTTTCCTTGAGGGACTTTAACGGGTCCATGGGGAACCACTGAAATGGGGTAAAAGGCTTGGGCACAAAACAATTGATGCTCATTCTGATCTGCCCGATGGTTCCCCGCGAGGCCGATTCCTTCACCATATGGTGTTTCATCCCCTTGACAAGGTGTACGATTCCTTCCATATCTTCCTGGGTTTCGGTGGGCAGTCCCACAAGAAAATAGAGCTTTAAAGAAAAATCATCGGTCCCGGATATCAGTCGGACGGAGTCGGTTATCTGGCTTTCCGTGAGATGTTTGTTGATGGTCCTTCGTAATCTTTCCGTGCCTGCTTCAGGAGCAATGGTGACGGTATGCTGTCCTGTTTCTTTCAGATTTACCAGGAGTTCACGGGTAAGGGACTCGGCCCTCAAGGAAGACACGGAGAATCTGCAGCCGGCATTCACGATCATGGTCATCAAGTCATTGATTCCCGGAACATCGGATACGGCCGCGCTCAGCAATCCCAACTGTTTTCCCTTGTCGATCGACTCCTGAACGCATGTGCGCAGCTTTGAATCATCATAGACCCGTGGAGGTCTGTACACATAGCCTGCCGCACAGAAACGGCAGGAATGTCCACACCCCCTGCCAAGTTCTATCAAAACCTTATCTCCAAACTCGGTTTCGGGAGTGATGATGGAAGAGACAGGTTTGCCGCCTCCTGAAAAGCCTGCCTCCGCGGAAGATGCGACGCGGACTTTTCCAGGAATTCCGTGAATATCCGGGGTAAAACTTTTGATCGTTCCGTCCTTTCCGTAAGCAACCCGGTAAAAGGAAGGGACATAAACACCGGGAATATTTCGGGCGAGATGGAGAAGGGTTTCTTTCTTGGAGAGGCGTACCGTTCTGAAGGTAAGCATGGAGGCCAGAAATTCTTCCATGCAGGTCTCTGCTTCACCCAGCAGAAACAGGTCCATGAACGAGGACAGCGGCTCGGGGTTCATGAAAGTGGTGATCCCCCCGGCCATAATGAGAGGGTATATGTTTCCCCTTTCCTCGGATGTCAGGGGGATTTTCCCCAAATCCAGTATTTGGAGGATATTGGGGAAATCGTTTTCAAAAGAAAGAGAAAAAGCAACCAGGTCAAAATCATCAAGGGGGCGCTGGGTTTCCAGCGAAAGAAGCGGTTTCCCCGATTGAAGATAAATAGACATCTCCATCCCGTCAGGGATGAAAAACCGCTCCGCAACAACCGCAGGGTTTTTGTTGAACAACCCGTAAACAATCTGGAATCCAAGGTTTGACATCCCAATATGATAGGTACTGGGATATACGAGGCCAACGGTGAGTTTTCCTCCCCAATCCTTGATTACCGTTCCTTCTTCCCTGGCCAGTTTGTTACGGTAAAGGGAAATTATTTTCTTGGACACGTCATCGATTCCAGGGTTTTATTAATCGGGCTTTACCCGCAGGAACGTGGGATAATCCAGACCTTCCTTGAACTTGAACCTGTCCAGAAAACCTTTCTTTGACTTCTTTTCATCGTTGTCCATGGTGTTTGACAGACTGACCTTATCCCTTTGCCAGGTAGGCGTATCAAGATCCACGCCATTCATTCTGACTGTCCATTCCCCCTGAAGATCTTCGGTGGTGGCCTGCCTGATATTCACCACTTTCTGGGGACTTCGGACTCGATCCATTATTCCATCTTCAAATGGAGGCAGCTTTTTGGAAGCNGCTATTTTTTCATTCGGGCCATCTATTCCAGTGGCAATGACCGTAATCAACACTTCATCCTGGAGAGTTTCGTCAAAGACCATACCGAAAAAGACTTCCGCATTATCGTTTACTTCATTTTTTATATAGTTGCATGCCTGGTCAACTTCATCCCAGGTCATATCCGGAGGTCCCGATATATTAATGAGCAGTCCTTTCGCGCCTTCAATGGAAATGTCTTCAAGCAATGGGCTGTTGATGGCCATCTGCGCCGCTTCACAGGCCCTTCCTTCGCCACTCGCTTTTCCCATTCCCATGAGGGCTGAACCATTTTTTTTCATAACGTTTTTCACATCGGCAAAATCCAGGTTGATATAGCCCCGGTTGATGATCAGATCGGAAATTCCCTTTACGGCCTGAAGCAGCACATCGTCCGCCTTTGTGAAAAGTTCCATGAATGGAGTGGCCTTTTCTCCCAGGGTTTTCAGACGTTCATTGGGGATGATGATCAGACTGTCCACTTGTTCTTTCAGGGCTTCAATCCCTTCCATGGCCCTTTTCATCCTGGTTTTTCCTTCAAACTCAAAGGGCTTGGTAACCACTGCCACGGTTAGCGCTCCGCTTTCCCTGCACTCACGGGCCGCAACGGGGGTGGCCCCTGTTCCCGTTCCGCCTCCCATGCCGGCAGCCAGGAATACCATGTCGGAGTGCCTGAGTGATTCCCTCAGCTCATTGATGCTTTCCTCTGCGGAAGTTTTGCCTATTTCCGGGTCAGCGCCTGCTCCTAACCCCATCGTAACGGATGGGCCAAGCTGAATTTTTTTTGAGCAGCAGGAACGTTCCAGATCCTGGCAATCCGTGTTGGCTACTAAAAACTCAACGCCTCTTAGATTGGAATTGATCATATTATTGATGGCATTGTTGCCCGCTCCACCAATCCCCAAGACTTTGATCCTTGCATTGTACCCCCCTTTTTCTGCTGTTTCATCCACAAATTCGAATTTCATGATTTTGCCCCCTTTCTGCTTTTTTCAAACAATCCCCTGGTTTTGCCTGACCCCTTAAATAATTTCCCGAAACCATTTTTTCATTCTTGACATGACAAGATAAAATATATTGGTATCCCTTATCCTGAATTTTTTCTTCTGTTCCATGGCCTTGGCGCCGTGGAGGACAAGACCCACCGCCGTTGCATACATGGGCTGGTTGACAAGTTCCGTGAGCCCCAATATTCCCCGCGGGTAGCCTATTCGAGCCGGAGCATTGAAGATCTGTTCCGCTATATCGCTGATACCAGGAAGTTCCGCCGACCCCCCCGTAACGACAACGCCTGAACTTGCCATTTCCGCATACCCTGAACTGATCAGTTCGCTGTATATGAGAGAGAAGATTTCTTCAATCCGTGGTTCAAGGATTTCCCCCAGGATCTCCCGTGATAAAATCCTTGATTTTCTTCCCCCGACTCCGGGGACTTCTATGGTTTCATCCTTGCCGATCATGGAAGAGAGCGCACAACCATACTTGATTTTGATCTTTTCGGCCTCTATCTGCGGCGTTCTGAGACCTACTGCAATGTCGTAGGTAAGGTTATCTCCGCCAAGGGCCAGTACGGAAGTGTGCTTAATCACTCCCCGTGAGAGAAGGGCAAGATCTGTGGTTCCGCCTCCGAAGTCAATGAGTGCGGTTCCCAGATTCCGCTCTTCTTTGGCCAGTACCGCCTCGCTGGAGGCAAGGGACTCCAGGACAATATCATACACATCGAGGCCGGCCCTGTTGGCACATTTGATGATGTTCTGCGCGGAAGTAACCGCTCCCGTGACAATATGCACCTTCGCTTCCAGGCGAACGCCGGCCATCCCTAAAGGGTCTATGATTCCATCCTGGTCATCTACGATGAACTCCTGGGCGAGGGTGTGGATAACTTCTCTGTCCATGGGAATGGCAACCGCGCTCGCAACCTCGATAACGCGGGCGATATCTTTCTTGGTGACCTCTTTTTCCTTGAGATCAATGACTCCGAGGGTGTTAAAGCCTTTGATGTGACCACCCGCAATCCCTGCATATACGGAGCTGATTTCACAACCGGCCATGGTCTCCGCTTCCTCAATAGCCTCTTTAATGGAATTGACGGTATCTTCGATATTGATGACGACCCCTTTTCTCAGGCCCTCTGAGGGGTGGCTGCCCATACCGATAATCTCTACCCCTTCTTGGCGCACATTCCCTACCACGGCGCATATCTTGCTCGTCCCAATATCCAGGCCTACAATGATTTGGTCAGGCATCTTTTCTTTCCTTTTTTCTCGTTAACTTTTTTTATACGATACAACGGCGCCGTCCATGTAATTCAGGTCAATGCGATTGATCTGTTCCATCTTTCCCGTTTTGGCAAGATGCTGGGAGACCTTTCGCAGGCCATCCATTTTTCCTTCCAGATGATGCCATTTACATCTGACTTCGGCTTTAAGATGATTGAAATAGAGTGACATTTCATCGCTGTTTCTCACATGGATTTCGGAGACCTGGCTCAGGGACAAGGGTTCGGCCTCTGCCTTTAAAATGCCCATGACATGGGCGGCATTTTTCAGCAATTCCGGAGCTTTTACCGTGTTTTCAGCGATACCCGTTATCAGGGGGAGGTCAACGCTGTCCTGCCCGTCGACTTCTTTGAAAATCTCTCCGTATCTGTTCATGTAGTACATCTGCTCCATGACGACCAGCGCAAGGGGTTCCTGCCTTTCCGTATCGATGATCAGGGTGTTCGGGAACCGTCTCTCCAATCTGACGGACCGTATCCAGGGGTGTTTTTCTATCTCCCTTTTAAGTTCATTGAGGTTGATTCCAAGAAGGCTCTTATCCGCATCAAGATGGTGAATCTCTATGATTTCCGCCCGGAGTTTTTCTTCGACTCCTGTTATTTGTACCTCTTCCAGTCGCATGTATGGGGATGAAAGCAGGTATTGATAGAGAGAGAGAAATGAAAAACTGATGACAGCCACAAACACAATAAGAAGGCAAATCTTCAGCAGCGCAGAACCTGCACCGGAGATCACCCGGAGGGCGGAAGAGAGGATTTTCGTCTTATCCGTTTTGTTGATCGTTTCGTTTTTCAAAGCAGCTCATTCCCCTACTACCTGGATTTCCAACTCCAGCCTGACCCCAAAATCTTCCTTTACCCTTTTTTTTGCCAGATCGATAAGCGCAAGAATGTCTTCTGAGCTTGCGTTGCCGGTATTTACAATGAAATTGGCATGTTTTTCTGAAATCATAGCCCCGCCCATGCGAGTTCCCTTCAGGCCTGCTTTTTCAATGAGTCTGCCTGCAAAATCCCCTGGAGGGTTCTTGAAAACGGACCCGGCGCTGGGAAACTCTAAAGGTTGGGCCTCCCTTCGTTTTTTGAGAAAACCTGCCATACGTTGTGAAACCTTATCTTCGGTCCCTTTTTCCACCCCGAAACAGATGTGGGTGATGAGGTTGCCTCTTTCAATCTCTAATTTACGATAGGAAAAGTCTAATTCAGCCCTCGTGAAATCCTTTTTTAATCCCAATGGCGTGACCATATGTACTTTCAAGACATGCTCACAGATTTCTTTTCCAAAGGCGCCGGCGTTCATGAAAACGGCGCCACCCAGAGTTCCCGGAATGCCGGCAAGAAATTCCATGCCGGAAAGGCCCTGGACCCTGCACCACCGAAGGAAATCTTTGATGGAAAGACCCGCTCCTGCAAAAATACGGGGTTCAAGGCTGTTATCCAATCGCAATTCCGAGAGCTTTCCACCAAAACGAACCACCATTCCCTTGAGCCGATGATCCTTCACAATCAGGTTGCTTCCCCAGCCGATAACCGTGCAGGGGATGCCTTCTTTCCGTAGCCAGGGCAGGAGGTTGCAGAGTTCTTCCTCTTCGAGGACTTCCAGAAACGCGTCCGCTTTCCCCCCTGTCTTGAAAGTTGTGCGCCGGGCCATGGAGGAATCAAAGGAAACCCTGCTTTCAAACATTTCAAAGAGTTGCTTTTTCTGCTCCTTATTCATGGCGAATCAGTGAGCGGCACAGATTTTTCCCGGTCTGTTCAGAATCCGGGGGCCTAACTGATAAATACTTCCGGCCCCAAGGGTTAGAAGGAGATCTCCCGGTTGGATCCTGTCCAGGATGGCTTTGACCATCTCTTCGTCTTCTCTAAAAGACAGAACTTCCTTATGTCCGTGATCCCTTATGCCCTGTGCCAGATTTTCGGAAGTCACGTTTTCAATCGGGTCTTCTCCCGCGGAAAATATGGGCGCCACCAGCAGCACATCCGCATCGTTGAAGCTGATTGCAAAACGATCGAAAAGTGCGTTTGTACGCGTAAATCTGTGGGGTTGAAAAGCCACCACCAGTCTCCTCTCCGGCCAGCATTCTTTTGCGGTTTTCAACGTGGCGGCGATTTCCGTGGGGTGATGCCCGTAATCATCAAGGAACAAAATCCCTTCCCTTTCCCCTTTCACCTGAAAACGCCTGGCTAATCCTCCTAATGCCCTGAGTCCTTCTCTGATCATCTCCATCTGCAGGTCCAGTTCGAGACCAACTGCTGTGGCGGCCAGGGCGTTCAGAACATTGTGCTCTCCAGGCATTCCCACGGAAATTCTGCCGAGAGAATTCCCGCTAAGGGTAATCTCAAAGCTCGTTCCTGCTCTTTCTTTGATGAGGTCCCTTGCTCTGAGGTCTGCCTGTGAACTCATGCCGTAGGTGATGTATCGCTTTTTTAAATGGGGGATGATTCCCTGAATTTCTTCGTTGTCAAGACACAATACGGCAACCCCGTAAAACGGAACTTTGTTGATGAAGTCGATGAATGTCCTTCGGATCGCATCCATGTTTCCGTAATGGTCCAGATGCTCCTGATCCATGTTGGTCACGACCGCAATGGTGGGGGACAGCGCAAGAAATGAGCCGTCACTTTCATCGGCTTCAGCGACCAGGATCTCTCCCTGGCCTAATTTGGCGTTTGATCCGCCCCAGATATCCAGCCTTCCGCCAATTACAACGGTCGGGTCCATGTTCCCACTGGTCAGGATAGATGCAACCATCGATGTGGTGGTTGTTTTTCCGTGTGCGCCCGCAATCGCCACACCAAATTTGAGCCGCATCAGTTCCGCTAACATTTCCGCCCTCGGGATGACCGGGATGAATCGACTCTTCGCCTCTACGACCTCGGGATTGGTCTTCTGTACGGCGGAAGAATAGACGACAACGTCCGCGCCTTCTATCTGCTCTGCTCGGTGTCCACTGTATACGGCGCCGCCTAATTCCGTAAGCCTTTCGGTTACCGCCGTATTCTTGAGATCTGAACCGCTGACCTCGTATCCCAGGTTGATCAGCAGTTCGGCAATGCCGCTCATGCCGATGCCCCCGATTCCTACAAAGTGAATATGTTTTGCTTTTCCGAACTGTTTCATGGTCTTAAAGCCTCTAACTCATCGACAATTCTTTTTGCAGCATCGGGCCGGTAAATGCGGCCGGCTCTTTCTCCCATTTTCTGAAGAGCAGACCTGTCATTCATGTATTTCATGAGAACCCGGCCGAGGCTTTCACCGTTCAGGTCTTTCTGGTGGAGCATCTCTGCCCCCCCAATGCCAACCAGGGCGTTTGCATTGGTTTCCTGATGCTGGTTAGCGGCAAAAGGGTAGGGAATCAGCACGGAAGGTTTTCCCAGCGCCGCCAGTTCAAAAATGGTCGTTGCCCCCGCCCTGCTGACAACCATGTCGGCAAATCTGTACGCTTCGGCCATTTCCTTAATAAATGGGACCACTTCCCCGGTCAACCCCCGGTTCGCATATTCCTCATGCACTTTTTCGAAATCGATCTCACCGGTCTGATGGATTACCCGGACCTTTTTCCCCGCCGTTTTTAATTGGGCCAGGGTCTCTACAAAGGCCTCATTTACCGCCCTGGCCCCCTGGCTGCCGCCCACAACCAGCACGCAGAATGTTTTTCTGTTCTTAGGCCTGGTTCTCTGGTTCAAGAGAAGTTCCCCGCGGACCGGATTGCCGGTGAGCACCGTACGTTTCGATTTTAAAAAAGGTTTACATGCCGCAAAAGAGATAAAGGTGCGATCGACCATCCGTGCCAGCAGACGATTTGTAAGGCCGGGATAGGAATTCTGTTCGTGAATGGCTGTCTTTATTCCCATTCCTTTGGCGGTCAGGCAAAATGGTCCGGAAGAATATCCGCCTACCCCCAGAACAACCGATGGAGAAAAGCGTCTGATGATGGTCGCCGATTGCAGGATGCTTCGGGGGATTCTGATCAGGACATGAAATCCTTGTTTCCACCCCTGTCCTTTGAGGCCTTTTACGTCAATGGATTCTGTCTGAAATTGATAGGTGGACAAAATTTCCGTCTCCACTTTCTTCCTGCCGACCACAAAAAGAATGCCTGCATTTTTGAATCTGGTCTGTACTTCTCTGGCTACCGCGATCCCGGGAAACAGGTGTCCTCCCGTTCCTCCACCCGCAATGATGATCCTGAATTCCGAATCCTGCCTTTTCTTACTTGAAAACCTGTTCATGCGGGCGCCCATTGTCTCAACTCCTTGCCGAGATATTCAAGAGAACGCCTATGCTCAGGAGCGTCATAATCAATGACGAACCACCGTAGCTTATGAGCGGGAGGGTCAGCCCCTTGGTAGGAAGCAGGCCCAACACTACCGCCATGTTGATGATGACCTGGAGCCCTAAAAAACTGGTCAGCCCTAAAGCGAGATATGTGCTGTAAAGATCCCGCGCTTTCAAGGCAACCCGTATTCCCCCCATGATCAGTGTGCCAAAAAGGATGATAATGGAAGTTACACCTAAAAGGCCCAATTCTTCGCCCGTTATGGACAGGACAAAGTCCGTATGGGATTCCGGCAGATAAAAGAGTTTCTGTTTACTGTTTCCGAGGCCAGCGCCGAATATTCCCCCTGACCCGAAGGCCAGGAAGGAGTGAATAATCTGGAATCCTATGCCCGTGGGGTCTTCCCAGGGGTCCATGAAAGCCAGCCACCGTTTTATTCTGTAGTCGGCCCTGGTTATCAGCCATATGACTACGGGAGAACAGAGAAGGAAAATGGCGGAAATATGGAACATTCTCACGCCGCCCACAAACAAAGCGATCAAGACCCAGATGCCCATAATGACCGTGGTGCCCAGGTCAGGCTGAAGCAGAACAAGCACCATCAAAATGCCGGCAACCAGCAGGTGGGGCAAGACACCCTTCGAAAAGGATGCCATTTCAGCGCTCTTTTTCGACATGGAGTAAGCCATGTAAACCGCCAAAGAGAACTTGACCAGTTCGGAAGGTTGGAAGGTCAGCGGGCCCAGATTCAACCACCGGTGAGCTCCTCCAATTTCTCGGGCCAGTGCCGGAACAAACAGAAGCCCCAGGAGACAGAGGCTTATGATGAGAAGAGGATAAACCAATTTGGAATAAAGTGTATAAGGAACGTATCTGGCCGCAAACATGACTGCGACTCCGATCATGCAGAAAACGGCCTGTTTTTTCAGATAAAAATAGCCGTCTCCGAGACGGAGTTGCCCCAGATTTGAACTTGCGCTGTAAATCATGACCAACCCCAGGCAGAGTAACAAGCATGGTGGGGACCAGAATCAGATAGTTGGTGCCCGAATCGGTGGAAACTTTCTCAGGCATGAACCAGTTCTCCTACAGCGTTGTTAAAGGTTTCCCCTCGGTGCGCATAACTGGAATACATNTCAAAGCTGGCACAGGCCGGGGCAAGGAGGATGGAGTCCCCGCTCACGGCTTCTGAAAAAGCCATGGCCACTGCCGCTTTCATGTCTTCCGCGATGGTGTAAGGAATCTGCCCGTTGAAAGCCGTTGCCAGCAGATCTTTGGATTCTCCCATGAAAACCGCATATTTCACATTTGTTTTTGCGGCCTCTACCAGGGGTTCGTAGTCCGCGCCCTTGTGTCTTCCCCCCGCAATGAGGATGAGCGGAGTATCAAAACTTCTGATGGCCCTGACCGCGGCATCAATATTGGTTGCCTTGGAATCATTAAAGAAAGAGATTCCGTTTTTCTTTCCCACCAGTTGCAGGCGGTGAGAAAGTCCCTTGCATTCATTGATGGTTTTTTGAATGATCTCCGGGCCTATCCGCAATGCCTCGCCCGCAAGCACCACCGCCATCAGGTTCTCAATGTTATGGGCGCCCGGGAGGAAAAAATGTTCCAGAGAAAATAGCCGGGGTTCAGAATGATCAAGGTGCACCAGGATTCCACCCTGATCAAAACAGGCCTGCCTGCCTTTCTTTTTCCGCAGACCGTAGCGGAGCATGGTCACGGGAAAAGGCGCTCCGGCAGCGTGTAAGACAGGATCAGTGTCGTTTAAAATGGCATAATGACCGCTTCTCTGATTTTCAAATACGCGCAGTTTTGACCGGATATATTCTTCATATCCCCTGTACCTGTCCAGATGATCGGGGGAAATGTTCAGCAGGATGGAAACCTCAGGACAAAAGGAAACCATGGTATCCAACTGAAAGCTGCTTACCTCCGCAACGATGTAATCCGCCTTTTCATTGCGTGCCACAAAGGCTGCCAGGGGAGTTCCCAGGTTGCCTCCTACAAAGACCTTCTTCCCGGCATTTGCAAGCATTTGCCCTACCCATGTGGTCACAGACGACTTCCCGTTGGTTCCCGTTACCGCGATGATCGGGATATGGATGAAACGTGCTGCCAGTTCCATTTCACCGATTACCGGGATGCCTTTTCCGGCGGCCGATTGCATGATCGGGGCATCATGAGGCACCCCCGGGCTTACCACGATGAGGTCCGCATGCAAAAAGCTTTCAGTTCTGTGCCCCCCGCTTTCCACAAGAACGCCGGAATCCTCAAGTGTAATCAGGATATGAGGCTCGATGCTTTCTCTCCCCCGTTCTTCCGACACCGTTACCCTGGCCCCCTTTCCGGTAAGGCAGAGTGCGGACCAGAACCCGGAAATACCCAGGCCCACAACCAAAACATTCCTGTCCGATACCTCTGTATCCGATGGCAGCCTGGATCGCTGATCTGCAGGTATCTCCGGCGTTTTCATCGCGGGCTACCTCAGCTTGAGGGTACTGATGGCCATGAGGGCCAGAATGATTGCGATAATCCAGAATCTGACGATCACCTTTGGCTCAGACCAGCCTTTCATTTCAAAATGATGATGGATGGGCGCCATGCGGAAGATCCTCTGCCCTCCGGTCAATTTGAAATAGGATACCTGGAAAATGACGGACAGGGCCTCAAAAACAAAGAGGCCCCCTACCAGGATGAGCAGGATTTCCTGCTTGGTCATTACCGCGACCGTTCCCAACACCGCGCCAAGGGGAAGAGAGCCCACATCCCCCATGAAAATTTCCGCGGGGTAGGTGTTGTACCACAGGAATCCGAGCCCGGCGCCCACAAGCGATCCGCACAAGATGCAGAGTTCGCCGGCGCCCGGCAGGTATGGAATCTGCAGGTAGGAGGCGATCTTCACATGCCCGGCTAAATAGGCGAAGATGAGGTAGCTCCCGAAAGCAACAATAGCGGGGCTGATGGCAAGGCCATCCAGTCCGTCCGTCAGGTTGACAGCGTTTGATGTCCCGACGATAATAAAGGCCGCGAACGGGATGTAAAAAAGACCCAGATCAGGGGCAGCCTGTTTGAAAAACGGTACGTTCAGCAGGGAATCAAACCCGGGTTGGCAATAGATGAGGCCGGCTGCCCCGAAAGCGCCTAATATCTGCAAAATAATTTTGGCCCTTGCACTCAGACCGCGACTGTTTTTCCTGGATATTTTCAGATAGTCATCGGCAAATCCGATTCCTCCAAAAAATACGATAACGAATATGGCCGTCCAGACGTAGACGTTGGTCAGCTCAGCCCAAAGAAGCGTGGACAGCAAAACTGCGGGCAGTATGAGACATCCTCCCATGGTGGGAGTTCCTGCTTTGATTTGATGGTCGGGGGGGCCGTCCTCCCTTATCTGTTGCCCGATCTGTAATTTCCGAAGTTTTCTGATAGTCCAACCTCCCAGCAAGAAGCAGATCATCAGTGCTGTCAGGCTCGCCAGTATGGTCCTGAACGTGATATATCTGAATACGTTCAGCCAGGACAGGTCCATGTGGAATATGTATATGAGCTTAAACAGCATCTGTGGGTAATCCCTTTTTTACAGCCCAATGGTATCGGGGTTCTTTGTTTCCCTTATTTTTTCCTTCCTTTATTCCAAATTCCGTCTTTGGATCTCTTCGGAAACTCTTTCAAGGCCCATCCTACGTGAGCCTTTGAGAAAAATCACATCCCGTTCCTTCATCTCTGCCATGATCTTTTCAGCCATTTCCTCGCAGTCTTGAACGATCTTCACGCTTCTAAGAGGCATCCCTGCCGCGAGTGCTCCCTGCTCCATCTCACGGGCATGCACCCCCATGGCAAAAAAATGTACGGCGCCGACCCTCTCCACCAGTTCTCCCGCATTCCTGTGGGCCTCGACAGCCGCACTTCCCAATTCCAGCATATCCCCAAGCCCCACGATGAGCCGGCTTCTTTCCGGTCTCAAAGTTCCAACGGTTTCCATAGCGGCTCTCAAGGAAGATGGATTGGCATTGTAGGTATCGTCCACAAGGATAATATCCCCTTTCAGCCGTACGATCCCGAACCGGCCTTTTATTCCCCCAAACAGAGATAGCCCCTCCATGAATTTTTCGGGTTTTTCGCCGAGGGCGATTCCCACGGCACATGCCGCCAGTGCGTTCATGATATTGTGTGATCCGGGAACCTTCAGTTCTGCAGGCCATGAGTTCTGACCATATTTCATCTCAAACCGGGTCCCGTTCAGACCGCAGGATTGAACCCTGCCGGCTCGCACATCGTTTCTCTCCCCGAAGCCGAAAGTCAGTGTTTTTCTGGAGGTGGCATTGGCCTTTTTCATCAGGAGTTCATCGTCCCCGTTCAGAACCATCAGGGCCTCCGGACGAATCTCTTCCATCAATTCCGCTTTGGCCTCGGCAATCCCTTCGAGGGAGAGCAATCCCTCCATATGGGCCATGCCAACATTGAGTATTACCCCCACATCCGGATCTGCTATCTCGGTCAGACGGGCAATCTCCCCTGGCCTGCTCATTCCCATTTCCAGCACTGCCCTCTCGTGCTGCTCTTCAAGACTCAACAGGGTAAGCGGAAGTCCTATGAGATTGTTAAAATTCCTTTGGGTCTTCAGGATCCTGTGGCCTATCCCGAGAACGGAAGCCGTCATCTCTTTGGCTGTGGTTTTTCCGGAGCTTCCCGTGATTCCCACAACCTTTGCGTGGTGGGCGCGTCGCCACCAGGCTGCAAGATCTCCAAGTGCCCTCAGAGTGTCATCCACAATCAGGATAGCCGGGTTCGGGCTTTTTATTTCCCCCGAAGGAAGTCCTCCATTCCGAATCGATCTGAAGTATTCTGCCTCGGAGGATTGAAAAAAGGCTCTTGTAACAATCGCCCCGGATGCGCCTTTTCTCAGCGTTTCTTGAACAAAATCGTGGCCGTCAAACCGATCCCCTGTCAGTGCAACAAACAGACACCCGTTCAGAATAGATCTGGAATCGGTGCTCAGGCCCGTAAAAACAGTATGGCTTTCTCCTATGCCAAGCGTTGCTCCCGTAGCTAAGGCTATTTCCCCGGCAGTGATATGATTCCATTTAGCAGGCCATTGATCCCCCGTCCCATAAAAATGGTTTTTTGACCACGAATCATACGAATCAAACGAATGGATAAGATACAGATGGTTTTCCTGTGGGAGAGGCTTGTAGTCACAACTCTTTCGGGAACCTGACGTTCAGCCGGGGAAGTTTCCATATTCGGGGGTGATCCAAGCTGTGTCATTCTCTTTTCGCCTATTCGTATAATTCGTGTGATTCGTGGTTGAAAAAGTGCTTTCATGGTAAAATAATAATTCTTCTTTTTTGTGAGCGAGCCCTTACCCTCCACTACGGCAAAAGTGAAGCTGCCTCTGCGGCTGTTTCCCTGTCGTCGAAATGTCTCTTTGTGCCCGCAGTGATCTGATAGGGTTCATGCCCTTTGCCGGCAATGAGGACAATATCCTCCCGGGTTGCCGCCCTGATCGCTTTTTGGATCGCGCTCTTGCGATCCAGGTCGAGAAAATAATGGGTTAAACCTGATTCTCGGACGCCCTCTTCGATCTGTTCCGCTATGGCGCGAGGTTCTTCATTCCTGGGGTTGTCGGATGTAATAAAAACCATGTCGCTTTTTTTGCCGGCCACGAAGCCCATTTCAGATCTTTTTCCCCTGTCTCTGTTTCCACCGCATCCAAACACGGTAATCAGTCGCCCGGCAGTCAGTTTCTTGAGGGCATCCAGTGCTTTTGAGAGGGCATCCGGCGTGTGTGCGTAATCGACAACAATAAACAGGGAATGTTCGTTTTCCACTTTTTCCAAACGCCCGGGAACACCCTGTAGAGCGCTGATGCCGGAGGAGATGGGACCAAGGTCAATTCCCAAGGAAAGTGCTCCGGCTGCGGCTGCCAGGATATTGTAAAGGTTGAAATCACCGATCAAACGGGATTGAATCCGGGTATCACCTGAAGGAGTGATCAGCTTTGCCGTCATACCATGGTCGGACGTATGAATCTCCTCCGCTCTGACATGGCACCCTTCTCCGAGGCCATAGGCCAGGACGGGGACTTCGGTAAGATTTGCCAGCTCCTTTCCCTTTGGATCATCCCAGTTGATGACCGCCCTTGCAGAATCGTTGTGGATGCTTTTTGAAAGTCCTTTGAAAAGGAGGCTCTTCATTGCAAAGTAGGAGTCCATGGATTCATGGTAATCCAGGTGGTCCCTTGATAGATTTGTGAATATGGCCGTATGAAAAGGACAATCCCGAACCCTTCCCTGATGCAATGCGTGAGAGGAAACCTCCATGACGATATGGGTTACTTTTTCCGAGGCCATGCACCGCATGATCCGCATCAAATCCAGGGATTCAGGTGTGGTGACGGGGGCTTCCCATGTTCTGTAGGGGCTTCGGTAATTAATGGTNCCAATGATTCCAGGTTTCTTTCCGGCTTTGATGAGAATCGATTCCAGGAGGTAACTTGTGGTTGTTTTTCCATTCGTTCCCGTGATGCCTATAAGGGGTATTCCCGAAAAAGGATGATTGTAAAAGCGGGCAGCAAGATGAGAAAGGGCTTTTCCCCCCCCCCCCCCCCCCCCCCTTTCCCGTGCGTTTTCTTCGATTTTTCTCCAGCGGTCTCTTTGTCAAACTCCTCTCCAATGACGGCGACCGCCCCTTTTGAGATTGCATCTTCGATAAATTGTCTTCCATCCAGTTGGTGGCCTTTCAAGGCTACAAAAAGAAAGCCGGGCTTGACTTTTCGGGAATCATAGGCCACGCCGACGATGTCCACGGAAAGGTTGCCGCTTACATGGGAGGCGACTGTTCCTTCCAGGAGTTCTTTTAATTGTACCGTGTTCTTCTTCACTTTGATCCTGTTCCCGAAATCCGGATTTGCCTTGATTGCACCTTATGTAACCGAGGTGTCAGGTTTCAGGTGTCAGTATCCAGACCTATTATTCCGACTTTACAGCTCTATAAAGGATAAATGTATGATATTAAATTTAATAATACTTTCGGATGCCGTCGGGATTTTCCCTGACACCTGAAACCTGACACCTGGTGTCTAAACAAGGTCTGTCTGAGACCAAACTTGAGTATCGCGCAAATCCGCGACGAGCTGTAATGCCTTATGTGGGCGGTTTAAAATGTACAATAAGACTTTTTGTCTGATTGATTTCCGAACCAGCCACAGGTTCCTGTACTGCTGCCAGACCGGATCCTTTCAAGCTTACTTTCAATCCCAGTTCCCTGCTCTGTTTGAGAACCTCTCTCATCCCCATCCCTTTGAAATTCGGCAGCAGACCTTCTTCCAAGGGAGGGAGGCTGTTCTCTTTTGAATCTTTGATACTTTTCCTCTGGGGTTCCAAGGGTTTAGCATCCGCTAATCCCGCCAAACGCGGGACCGATTCGGCCTGGGGGCTGACCCCTAAGTGGTTCAGCGTCCATAATCCCACTTCATTGAATACGGGACCCGCTACGATTCCTCCGTAGTAGAGTCCTTGAGGCTCATCAATGGCAATCATCATGACCACTCTGGGTTTTTCCACAGGCGCAAAACCAACAAAACTTGCCACGTATTTATTCTGTGAATATCTCTTGGTTTTTTCATCTACTTTTTGTGATGTACCTGTTTTCCCCGCCACCCTGAAGCCCGAAATGGCGGCTTTTGGAGCGGTTCCATCGGGACCTGTCACGTTTTCGAGCATGGCGGTAACTTTCCTGGCCGTCTTTTCCGAAATAACCCTTCGCACCACTTTAGGGTTGTTTTCCATGACCGTATTTCCCGTTCCATCGATGATTTTCTTGATCACATAAGGATGCATCAGTTTCCCTCCATTAGCGATGGCGGACATGGCCATGGCGAGTTGCAGGGATGTGGCTGTCATTCCCTGGCCAAAACAGAGCGTCGCTTTGCCGATCTTTTTTGACTCTTTTGAATCCCTGATAAATCCGCTTCTTTCCCCTGAAATATCAATGCCCGTTTGTTCTCCGAACCCGAATTTTCTTAAATAGGAAACGAATGCTTCATGTCCCAGTTTTTCTCCCAGCTTAATAGCGCCGATGTTGCTGGAATGAATGACTATATCGGCCACGCTCAATTTCCCGTACTCATGTGTGTCATGGACAATTTTTCCACCAACTTCGTATTTTCCATTTTCACAATCAAACATGGAACCGGGGGTTACAACGGATTTATCAAGACATGCGGAAACAAGAAACGCCTTTATTGTGCTCCCTGGTTCAAAGCAGTCGGTTACCACGCGGTTTCGCCAGTACTCCGCTCCGTATTTTGAAAATATGTTGGGATTGAATTCCGGGAACACTGCCATAGCCAGAATTTCACCGGTTTCAGGATCGACGACAAGACACTGCCCTGATTTCGCTCCGGAATTTATGACCGCTGAGGCAAGCGCCTGTTGCACCTTGTATTGAATCTCTTTGTCAATGGTCAGCACCAGGTGATGCATTCCCCGCCCTGAGGGAACGGGTGTCTTCATGTCGAAAGACCTTCCCCGGGCATCGCGCATGCGCACGAGATTTTGTTGTGGTCCTTTCAGAAAAGTGTCATACTTCTGTTCCAATCCCTCAAGACCCTGGTTATCGGTACCGGAAAACCCGATGAGGTGTGCCGCAATTTCTTTTCCAGGGTAATAACGCCTGGTTTCTGTTGTTACGCCTATTCCCTCTAAGCCGGCGGCCTTTACGCGTGATGCCAGGGTTGAAGATATCCTCCGCTGTATCCATACGAAGGAACGCTTATCATTCAAAATGCCGCGTATATCCTGTTTTTTCATTTTCAGGATTTCAGATAACTGTTTTGCTGTTTCCTCCCTGTTCTTGATCAATTTCGGGTGGGCAAAAATGGAACCGACCTGGACGCTCTGGGCAAGTTCATTCCCATCCCTGTCATAAATAATTCCCCGCTCAGGCGGCAGTATTGTGATTCCTGTAATGCCGTTGTCGGCAACATCCTTGAGATAATCCCTTTCCAGGACCTGCAGTTGATAGGCTCTCGCAAACACTGTGGCCAGGCCTGTCATGAAAAACACCGCCACCAGATGAATGCGAAATCGGATCCATTTTTTTTCTTTTACCTTCATGGCAACGTGATAATCTGTTCGGCGGACGGCTGCCGTAACCCAAGCTTTTTCACGGCCCGCGGTTCTAGATTTTGAGGGGATTTCAAGAAAGCCAGTTCCAATCTCAATTTGCTGTTATTTGCTTCTAATCTCATCTCATCTCTTTTAAGATCGCTGAGCGTGTAGCCGATCTGCGTCTTTTCGAAATTCGACCACACATAGCCAATACTGCTGCCCATAAATAAAAAGAGCATAATGATTGTCAGACAAATCTGTTTTCGCGTGAGATGAAACTTTGGCCCCCCGCATTTTGTGTTTCTGATCCGGATTCCGGTACAGGCGTTTCGCGCGCCTTTCATTTTTGAGATTTTTTCGGGTCTTGTCATGGCGAAATCCTTTCCGCAGCCCTCAGGACTGCGCTGCGAGCTCTCGGGTTTGCTGCTATTTCCTCAACGCCGGGTTTGATGCCCTTTCTTGTCAGTCGTTTAAAGAGTGCGGTCTTACCGCATACGCAATGGGGGAAATCAGGAGGGCACGTACAGGCTTTTTCCCATTTCATCATGGTCTGCTTCACGCGTCGGTCTTCAAGCGAGTGGTACGACAAGACGACAAGTCTCCCGCCATTGATGAGAAGGGCAGGAATGATGCCTAAAAAAGTCTCAAGATTCTTCAGTTCTGTGTTGACTGCAATCCTGATTGCCTGAAATGTTTTTGTAGCAGGATGCCTGGGTCCGAATCTTTGAGACGGTGGGGATGCGAGCCTGATGATATCAGCCAGATGAGAGGAACTGTGAATAGGCTTTCTTTCCCGTTCCGCAACCATTGCCTTGACGACCTGCCTGGCCCGTTTTTCCTCCCCGTAATCTTTCAAGATGGCTTCAAGATCTTTGGGGGGGTATTCATTAACGAGTTGGTAGGCGGTAAGTTTGCTGTCAGGATCCATTCGCATGTCGAGGGGTTCCTCCCTGTTAAAACTGAATCCCCGCCCTGAATTTTCGAGCTGGCCGGATGACATTCCCAGATCCAGCAATACACCATGGATATGTTGTATGTTTCTCTGATGAAGAAGGCTGCCCAGATCGGAGAAATTGGCCTGGACCATTTCGACATTTTTCGCATGATGGGCCAGCCTTTCTTTTGAAAGCCGAATGGCATCAGGATCTCTGTCCAGACAGATGAGGCGCCCATTTTCACTCAGACGTTCCAGTATGCGTTGGCTGTGGCCCGCGTTTCCGACTGTCCCGTCTACATATATGCCATCCGGGGAATGAATCAGATATTGAATCGTTTCATTTACGAGTACCGGTTGATGAGGATACTTCAAATCGGCTCTCCAATAGCTGAAATTCCTTCAATAGATTACCAGGAAACGAGGGAATTTGAATTTGAAACCCGGTTTGAAAAATTTGGTCTAATTCCTGACCGCCGATGTTCTAATAGACTTAAAAGTAACAATATCTTGCAATTTTTGGCTGTGTGAGGCATCCTGTTTCCACTAAATTCGAAGTTCCTGAAGAGATGGACTGGACTCGGGGGATATATTCTTGACTTTTTCGTATTCCGCGTCCCACTTATCCTTGTCCCATATCTCAAATTTCTTCAGATGGCCGGCAACGACCACTTCTTTGCTCAATCCCGCTTCTTCTCGTAATCTGGCGGATATGGTGATTCTTCCATTTTTTAGCGAACATTCTTCTGCGGAGGAAATAAAACTCCTTAAAAATGCAATGCCCGTTTCGTCAAAAAGCGGCATGTTGGCGACTTTCTCTTCAAGAATCGCCCAGGTATCTTTTGGAAAAGCCCACAGGCATTCCCCTTTGTTCGTGACAACGAGGGTGTCATTCCCTTTTTCTTTCAACACTTCTTTAAACCTGGCGGGAATGGCCAGCCTTCCTTTTTCATCAAGAATATGTTTTGAACGTCCTCTGAACATGTCGAACCTTATGGCACTTTGTTGCACTTTGTTACACTTTTTGACACTATGAGAAAAAAATGTCCCAATGTCAAGAAAAAAACAACATTTTTAGCAGCATAAGACTGGAATCAACATCTATGGGTGAAGAAGAAGCAAGGCACTACATGTAGGCATGTGGCTTGGCCGAGCGGCCCCTATCCTGCAATGTATGGGTTGGAAGAAAAGTAAAAGAGGGAAAGGACATAAACGAAAAGAAAAAAGAGATTGAGTACCAGACCGGCATAGGCATAGTCTTTTTCTCCCATCTCTTCAATGAGCGGAATCGATTTGATTGAAAAAACGACGCCTGCAAGGAGTATGAGGGGAACGCCAACGAAGTAAAAAGGGAAGACCGGTGAAGAGAGAAAGGTATCTTCAGCGATTAGCAGCAATAGACAAAGGAATCCAGCCGCTAAGAAAGGCGCCAGAAACCCCGCGATGGCAAAATGATTTGTTTTTCGTAGTCCGGTAAGTTTCATGGCAGCGTTTCCATTTTTGAAATGAATGTTCTTCAGAAAATGTGTTGACAAGAGCAGCAAAGGGCTATAAAAAAATAGTTCGCTGTAAATAATGGGTTTTGTGCTTGATTTCCAGTTTTTTTTTGTGTGCGGCATCTGGTGAATGAACAGAAACTTCAATCTTCATGTGAAAGGAGCTATTTATGGCCGACAAAAAGGGAGAGACAAAAAAGAAAATGACCGGCATTAAGGAGCCTATGACAAAATCCCTGATTTTAAAGGAGATTGCAGAGAACACCGGGTTGAACAAAAAACAGGTGTCATCTGTGTTGGATGAACTGGCTATTGTCATAGAACGCCATATCAAGAAACGCGCTGCCGGTCAATTCACCCTGCCGGGGCTTTTGAAGTTTGAAGTCAGAAAGAGGCCGGCTACCAAAGCGCGGAAGGGAATCAATCCTTTCACAAAAGAGCCAATGAATATCCCGGCGAAACCGGCTCGCGGGGTGGTCAAGGTGCGTGCTTTGAAGAAAGTTCAGGATATGGCGCAGTAGAATGAAAAAGGGGGGATCCGGAATGCAACATTCTCCATCCCCGCTTTTTTGACCAGCATTTCCATGGGAAAAGAAAGCCTGTAGGTCAGCGGTTGAGCTACGGGCTTTTCTGATTCTGGAGACCCAAGGGCGCAATCTTGCGCCATTATTTCTTGACGAGGCCCTACACTTGAGACTTACGCAGACATTTCCGGAATGCATGGATTGCCTGAAAAAATTATCGGAAGAGGTCATTCAAATCACCTGTGGGGATCAGAACTCTTCGGTGCAAAAAGAAGCCCTTCGAGGGGCCTTATGCATCATTGACGAGGGAGAAAAGGCCGGGCTGACCTCGCCTGAGATTGCCAACCAATTTCTGCGGCTAATCAAAAACATTTCAGGTGTAAAGGACCCTTATGCCCGTTTCAAGGCAGATGAAATTGGCCACGCATTCAAGATCTTTTCTGAAGCCATGCGGCATGTGGGAAACGACTTACGTTCCGTGGTCAGTTTTGCGGCCCTTGGAAACAGTCTCGATTTTTTCAAGGTTCCGGTTGAAGCCCTTGCAGATATTCCGAAAAAGGTAAAAGAAGGGATACTTTTTCATCGTGACGATCTGGATCGTCTTGATGAATTTCTTTCCAGGAAATCTGGAATGATCCTTTATCTCACAGATAATTCTGGAGAAATTTATTTCGATTTGCCCCTTTACGAATATCTGAAAAAACGCTGCAAGCGGATTGTCGTAGTGGTAAAAGGGGGACCTGCGCTGAATGATTTAACCGCCATGGAAATCAAGCAGGCGGGCCTGGAAGGGGTGTTTGATGAGGTTGCCGACACGGGCGCCGATGGGGCCGGTGTGGACTGGAAACAGGCCTCAGAAAAATTTTTGGGACTCCTGAACGAAGCGGATCTCCTTCTGTCCAAGGGGATGGCCAATTTTGAAACGACCTATTTTCATGCCCTGCCCCTGCCGGTCTTCTTCATTTTCAGGGTAAAATGCAAGGCTATGGAAAATTTTCTGCATGCCCCCGAGGGAAGTTTTATGGCCATGTGGCGGGATGGACATACGGTTGGATAAAGGAGGGTTAATATGAATACCAGTCCCAAACAAGTGATTCACCTGAATCCGGAAGATAATGTCGCCGTTGCGATTTCAGAGCTCGCTTCCGGAACTTCACTGAAAGATTTCGGCCTTTCCTGTCTGGATACCATCCCAGCGGGTCATAAGATAGCGCTTCGAACTATCCCTACCGGGGAGGCGATCAAAAAATACGGGCAGGTCATCGGATTTGCTTCTAATAATATTCCGGCTGGCGGACATGTTCATACGCAGAACTGCAGGATGGGGGATTTCTCTCGCGATTATGCCATGGGAATGGATGCTGTCGAGACCCGTTATGTTCCGGAAGAGGAACGGCTCACATTTCAAGGGTTCGTCCGGGACGATGGAAAAGTGGGCACTCGGAACTATATCGGTGTGCTCGCTACCGTCAGTTGTTCCGTCAGTGTGGCAAGACTTATCGCCAATGGGGTACCGGAGGAACGNTTNTCCCATTTTCCCCGCGTTGACGGCATCGTCTCCCTGGGACACGGNTCAGGATGCGGTATGGCTGATGATAATGAGGGCTTTTCTCTNCTGCAGCGTACACTGGCNGGATACGCACGTAATCCGAACTTCGCAGCTATCCTCCTGGTGGGTCTTGGCTGTGAGGTCAATAATCTTG
>DUZB01000009.1 GCA_013349725.1 Deltaproteobacteria bacterium
CACAGCCAGTCCGGATAAATGGAAAAGAGCGCATAAACTATAAGAGCGATCAGAAGCGCGCCCCCGACCAGCCATTTTATTTTCATCATTCAGTCTCCCAGGATGCAGGCCGGAAATCAAGCAAACACCATTAATTTTAAAAAAGTTAGGATGGAAATCTCCCTTGAGTAAAATACACAGAAGAATAAACTACCATGAAGAACATGAAGAATTTAGATAGGAATACCAGCGAAACCCTGATTCATTTTCGCGAGATTCATACGGGTCATCCGCTAAGTTCCCTCTTCATGCCCTTCATGCTCTTCATGGTGAATTCTTTGAGCTACTTTCCCTCAGGCTGCGGCGAAGAAATTTGCCCGTTAATGTTTTTGGAATTTCGGCGACCATTTCCACCTCCCGCGGGTACTTGTAAGCCGCCATTCGGGCCTTGCAGAATGCAATAATATCCTCCGGAGTCACCGGTTCAGACAATCCGTCCTTCAAGGCCACAAACGCCTTGACCGTCTCGCCCCGGTAGGGATCGGGAATCCCCACCACGGCCGTCTCCTTCACGCCGGGATACTGATAGATCACGTCTTCCACATCCCGGGGCCACACCTTGTACCCAGAGGCCACGATCATATCCTTTTTCCGATCCACCAGATAGAACCAGCCGTCTTCGTCCATCTTTCCCACATCACCCGTGTAGAGCCAGCCATCCCGTATGGCATGGGCCGTTTCATCCGGTTTTTCCCAATACCCCGGAATAACGATAGGACCGGAATCGACGATCTCCCCCACTTCACCGGGAGCAAGCTCTTGGGTTCCCTGTACCAGTTCCATGATTTTCACAACGCAATTGGGTACGGGAACCCCGACGGACAAGGCCCCGCTTTCCGTATCCACGGGCGCCCTTTTGCCAAGAGGGACGATGTGGGAAGGGGAATTGGTTTCCGTCATCCCGTACACATTATACAGGTAAAGCCCGGTAAGTTCCTCAAACTGTCTGACGATGGACTCGGAAACAGGGGCGCCCCCGCTGTAGGCCTTGACAAACGAAGAAAGATCTCTTTTTTGGATATCCGGGTGATTCATGAGGGCGATGTAGACTGTAATGGAGGCCACGGTTATCGTCACCTTCCATTTTTCGATCAGGCGGAGTGTTTCGGCAACGTCAAAGCGGTAATAGAGCACCACCGGAATACCCGCCAGGGCCGCCGTTGCCAGATGCGCCACTTCGCCGGTCACATGGAACAGGGGCGCCACCCCCAAAATCACATCACGGTCTTCAATTCGCTGCATCTCCCGGTACACACGGGCATTGAAAGCAATATTGCCGTGGGTATTCATGGCGCCCTTCGGAGGACCGGTCGTCCCCGACGTATAGGTCAGGTATGCCACATCCGCGGCTGTTATTTTCGGATCATCAGCCCTTTTCCCATCAAAGGCGCGGATCAGTTCCAGCATGTCCACTGCTCCAGGAACGGAAGTTCTTTTGACTCCTTTGAGGAGCTCGGGAATTTCGGCTTCAAAGGGCAACAGGTCCAGAGCGGAAGTGGTCACCACCTTTTCGATGGAGGTCTCCTCCAGGAAAGAAAGGTCCAGCCGACAAGCGATTTCGTCCAGTGTCAGCAAGAGCCTTGCACCCGAATCCCTGCAGAGATTGGAAAGCTCCTTCTCCTTGTACATGGGATTCACCGGAACCACAATGGCCCCCGCCTTCCACGCCGCATAGACGGCAACAGGAAACTGGGGAATATTCTGCAGGTCCACAATAATCCGATCTCCCCTGCCAAGCCCCATGTCCGCGAAGGCCGCGGAAAGGTGGCTTGAAAGACGATCGATCTCCCCATAAGACAGGGAATGATCAAAGTAGCAGACCGCCGCTCTTCCGGGTCGTTCTTTGGCGGAAATCAAGAAGTCATTCAAAGCCGTACCAGATCCAATAACCAGATCGTGAGACATCCCGGCAGGATAATTTTTCAGCCAGGGACGTCCTTCGTAAATGGATACCATGCTTCCCTCCTTGTTACCAGACGTTTTTCGTTCTACAATAAGATAATAGTTCCAATATGTGCAATCATTTTCTCCAGCAATTCAGTTTATGGAATTTAAGAAGGGCGCCATGGTCCCGCTAAACGGCATCATGGCCGATTGTGGGGGGAGTAACCATAATGAAAATTGTTCATTGCTGGATTTTGCCTTGACCAGAACAGGTGTGATTGATAGATAGTGTTTGAATGAAAAACCTTTTCAGACACGATTTCGGATGTATGGAATGAAAAAAACAACGGAAAGCTTCTTCTCGGCCATCCTATTTTTCACGCGCATACCCTGTCCTGAAAAATGGACCGGGGGCGCCGGAAACCTCGACAGGACCATCCGGTTTCTGCCTCTCATCGGATGGATCGTGGGAGGTCTGGGCGCCCTGGTATTCACCCTCTCTCATTTTCTCTTCCCGATCCCCGTCTCCGTGGTTCTTTCCATGACCGCCACGATCCTGCTCACGGGCGGTTTTCACGAAGATGGTTTTTCAGACGTGTGCGACGCCTTCGGGGGCGGTTGGAAACGGGAGCAGATCCTCCGGATCATGAAAGACAGTCGCATAGGCGCCTATGGGGTCCTGGGGTTGATCCTGATCCTGGGAACAAAATTCCTGGCCCTTGCTTCCCTCCCCGTTCCCATGATTCCGGCAGCGCTCGTTGCGGCCCACGCCCTCAGCCGCTTCTCCCCTGCCCTGCTCACGTTCACCCACGAATACACAAGGGAAACCCCGGACAGCAAGGCCGGATCCGTGGCGAAGAAAACCTCCCTTTCCGATCTTTTATTATCGGCCCTGTTCGCCTTTGTATCCCTTCTGCTCTTCATGAATTGGAAAATTCTTCTGGTCCTGCCGCCCATGGTCCTTGCCCACCTGTGGCTGACCCGCTATTTCAAAAAATGGATCGGAGGATATACGGGAGACTGCCTCGGAACCTGCCAGCAGGTGGGGGAAATTGTATGCTATCTGGGCCTGGTTGCATTGTGGGGATGAGAGCGTCGAGTGCAGAAGCCAGAGAGCATGCCCCCAACTTGCAGGGGCCTGGAATCTTTCCCATCGTGATCCATTTGACCGAATGTTAGCGGCACAGGCCAAACTGGAAAAGATACCCCTTGCGACGGTGGATGTTCTATTGAAGGATTTCCCCGTACAGATTTTTACGGGTAAATAAAAGCGCCACCTGTGTCAGCTGATGCAGCAGGTTCCTGTTCCCACGCTCCTGCGTGGGAACGAGGGAAAAAAACATTTTGCAATTTAGAGACCCTTCCATTATTCTGATTACAGGTTCAGTACCTATTCATTCAAATCAAAACCACATTTTATCCGGTTCGATGCAAAGGAACAGACCGTGAAAGGAAAAAAGATCGTTATCGGAGTAACCGGCGGCATCGCGGCCTACAAGGCGGCGGAGCTTGTCCGCCTGTTTGTCAGGGAAGATGCCATGGTACAGGTGGCCATGACGGCAAACGCGGCACGATTCGTCGCGCCCCTCACCTTTGAGGCCCTTTCGGGCAACCGGGTGATCAGCCACATGTTTCACCAGGAGGGGGTGGCCATTGACCATATCTCCTGGGGTCAGGAATCGGACCTGGTGATCGTAGCGCCCGCCACGGCCAATTTCATCGCTAAGATGGCCTGTGGCCTGGCCGATGACTTTCTCTCCACCATGGTCGTTGCCGCCACCGCGAAAATCCTGGTCTGCCCCTCCATGAACGTGCAGATGTTCCAAAACCCGGCGGTGCAGGACAACCTGAACCGGTTACGGGAAAGAGGGATCAGGGTCATGGCCCCCGGAGAAGGACAATTAGCCTGCCGTACCGAAGGGAAAGGCCGTCTCCCTGAACCGGTGGAGATCCTGGAACAGGCAAGGATACTACTGACACCCCAGGACTTGCTGGGAATCAAGATCCTCGTCACCGCAGGCCCTACGGAAGAACCGATCGACCCCGTCCGGTTCATTACCAACCGGTCCAGCGGGAAAATGGGATATGCTCTCGCCAGGGCCGCGGCCGACCGCGGCGCGGAAGTGATTCTTGTGAGCGGCCCTTCCTCCCTGAACACACCCCCGGGTGTCACCCTGTGCAAGGTGAGGACAGCCCTGGAGATGAGAGACACCGTGTTCGAGCATCGCCATGACTGCGCGGTCATTATCAAGGCGGCAGCGGTCTCCGACTACCGGCCAAAGGAGGCGGCCGACCAGAAAATAAAAAAGGGCGATGCCGGCATCTCCCTTGATTTGATCCGGAACCCGGACATTCTTTTTGAGTTGGGACAAAAAAAATACGATTTTCCCCACGTCCTGGTGGGATTTGCAGCCGAAACCCAGGAACTGCTTGCCAATGCCATGGAAAAGGTGAAAAAGAAAAACCTGGACATGATCGTCGCCAACGATGTTTCCCGAAGCGACGCGGGTTTTGCAACCGACACCAACCAGGTCAAAATCATTTACGCGGACGGCAGGGTGGAAGACTCGCCCCTGCTGACCAAGGATGAGGTGGCCGGACTGATTCTGGACAGGGCGATGGGAATTAGGAATGCGGCCTCCGGCCCATAGGGGCCTACGCCCCGGAGGGATTGCGGAATAACGAGGAGAAACAGAGCGAAGCGATTCCACAAGTATTCAATACTCAATTCTCAATTTTTAATCCAAAAAAGAGCACGAAAAGACCATGGGTTACCGGGAAGAAATCAAAGATATCTTCTCCCATGTAAAAGGGAGACTCAGGGACCATGCGGACATGGGGTTTGATCCCCCTTCCCTGCCGCGGGATCTTGTGGACTTTCTGGACAGACCCTCTGTTTCCACGCCCAAAAAAGAAGAGGCCCTTCCCCGGGACGTTCCTTCCAAAAAAACCGCATCCCCTGAAAAACGGACCTCCGCACTGGCTTCCCTTGAGGATCTTCGGAGCCACATGGGCGACTGCCGCCGATGCGGCCTTCATACAGGAAGAACAACCCTGGTTTTCGGGGAGGGGGACCCCAATGCCCGGCTCGTGTTCATCGGGGAAGGACCAGGGCACGACGAAGACCTGGCGGGCAGGCCTTTTGTTGGGAAATCGGGACAACTCCTCACAAAAATCATTGAAAGCGGCATGGGACTGACGAGAGACCAGGTCTACATCTGTAACGTGGCCAAGTGCAGGCCTCCAAACAACCGGGATCCGGAAGAGGAGGAAGTTGGGACCTGTCTTCCTTTTCTGATTCAGCAGATCCGGATTATCCATCCCGAGGTAATCTGCGTCCTGGGCCGCGTCGCCAGCCAGGCCCTGTTTGGAAAAGGCTTCAAGATCACTGCTGACCGGGGCCAATGGCGTGCCTTTGAAGAAATCCCCACTATGACCACCTTTCATCCGGCTTACCTCTTGAGAAATCCCGCGGCGAAACGGGAGACGTGGGAAGATATCAAACAGGTCATGAAAAAGCTTGGTCTGGAGGTGAAAAAGGATGCTTGAGAAAAACAGATTCTGGATGACCGTTCTTATGATGACCGCCTTTTTCTCTCTTTCCGGTCCTTCCCCATCCCTGCCGGAATCTTCGGAAAAGACGGTGGCCTTTATCATCGAACTGGAAGGCCCCATCAACCCCGGAACCGCCCTGTTTGTGGTCCGGGGCCTTGAAAAGGCCAGGGAAATGAACGCCTCTCTGGCCATCATCCGCCTGGATACTCCGGGGGGTCTTGGGTCGAGTATGCGCACCATCATCAAGGCGATCCTGAATTCTCCCGTTCCGGTAGTGGTGTATGTGGGCCCCAAAGGCGCCGGGGCCGCTTCGGCCGGCGTTATGATCACGGTGGCCGGGCACGTGGCGGCCATGGCAAAGGGGACCAATATCGGCGCCGCCCATCCTGTTTCCACCGGGGGAAAAGACATCGGGGACGATATGGGAAAAAAAGTGGTGAACGACATGGCCGCCTACGCACGGGGGATTGCCGAAGAGAAAGGCCGAAACGGGGAATGGGTGGAAAAGGCCATCCGCGAGAGCGTCTCCATCACGGCTGACGAAGCCCATGAAAAGAAGGTGGTGGACCTGGTGGTAGAGGACATGGACGACCTCCTCAAAATCCTGGACGGCAGGGAGGTCACCACATCTTCCGGGACCGTGACCCTGAAAACATCCGGGATTGAAAAAACCGTGTACAGCCCTGGATTCCGGGATAAACTCCTCCAGACCATCAGCGATCCCAACATCTCCTACATCCTGATGATGATCGGGCTTGCCGGGCTCTATTTTGAACTGGCGAATCCCGGGGCGATCTTTCCCGGAGTCATCGGCGGCATCTCCCTGATTCTGGCTTTTTTCTCCTTTCAGACACTGCCGGTAAACTACGCTGGCGTCATGCTGATACTCCTGGCCGTCATCTTTTTCATCGCAGAGGTGAAGGTTGCCAGCCACGGTATGCTTTCCGTGGGAGGGATCATCTCCCTGACCCTTGGGTCCATCATGTTGTTTGAAGATAGAGGGGTCTCCATAAAACTCATGTTGCCGACCATCCTTCTGGTGGGAGGGTTTTTTGTGGTGGTTGCCGGCATCGCCTTCCGCACGATCCACAGAAAGCCCCTTGGCGGCGCCGACGGTCTTCCCGGGGAAATCGGGGTGGTAACCGAAACGGTTGATCCGGAGGGCCTACTGTTTGTTCACGGGGAAACGTGGCGCGCTTTTTCAAAAGAAAAACTTGAAAAAGGAGAAAAGGCGGAAGTTGTAGCGATAAAAGGTCTGCTCCTGGAAGTGAAAAAAGCAGGCGCTCAATAACCGCACGGGTAACTTCAATAGGTTTCCGGTTACCAGTTACCGGTTACCGGTTGAAAAAGACCGGCAACCGGAAACCGGAAACCGACAACCGTACTGATCTGGGAGGTGAAAAATGTTTTACATTCTCGCTATTGTACTGATCGTTCTCTTTTTAGCATCCGCCATCAAAGTCCTGAAGGAATACGAAAGGGCCGTGATCTTCCGCCTGGGCCGAATCATCGACACCAAGGGACCCGGGTTGATTCTTCTGATCCCGATCATCGATAAGATGGTCAAGGTCAGCCTTCGGCTCGTAGCCATGGACGTACCTTCCCAGGATGTCATCACAAGAGACAATGTTTCCATCAAAGTCAATGCCGTGGTCTATTTTCGGGTGATGAATCCCACAAACGCCACCATCGAAGTGGAAAACTATCTTTTCGCCACATCCCAGCTTGCCCAGACCACGTTGCGGAGTGTCTGTGGCCAGGTGGAACTGGATGAGATCCTTGCCGAAAGAGAAAAAATCAATACCCAGTTGCAGAATATCCTGGACAAACATACGGATCCCTGGGGAATCAAGGTAACCACGGTGGAAGTAAAACATATCGACCTTCCGGAAGAAATGCAGCGCTCCATGGCGCGACAGGCGGAGGCCGAAAGGGAGCGGAGGGCCAAAGTCATCGCGGCCGAGGGGGAATACCAGGCGGCAACAAAACTTGCACAAGCCGCGGGTATCATCCAGGAACATCCGGAGGCACTGCAATTGAGATACCTCCAGACTTTGAAGGAAATCGCTTCGGAAAGCAATAATTCCACGACCTTCTTTCCCATACCGATCGACCTTTTTACTCCCTTCATAAAAAAGGGAAACCGGGATTGATCGTTAGATATATTGCTTTTTACGTTCAGTATGTGCTATATTGGTTTTCTGTGTTGATTTTGGCTCGAAAATCGGTATAGTGGCCCCATAAGTTCATATCATGGGCTTGAAATATCTGCCTGAATAGTTAGTTTCAGCGGATAAAAAGAATATAATGAGGAGAAGTACCTATGGCAGAAGAGATAAAAGAAGTCGCTGAAGAAATCAAAGAAGAGAACGGGGAAGTAACCAAGATGGAACCGGTTGTCATCAAAAAGCCTCTCGAAAAGATGACGGCCATCGAATTGAAAGAAATGGCCAAGACGATTCCGGCCGCCGCCGGCGTAAGCGCCATGAAAAAGGCAGACCTGGTATCCCTTATTCGGGAATACATGGTGATCAAGGAAGAATTCAGCACCGAGCCGAAAGCAAAGAAAATCAAAAAACCCAAAGCGAACATCAAAGAATTAAAAACAAAGGTCGTCCAGCTTCGGGGGGAAAAAAAGGCCGCCCGTGAAAACAAGGAAAAAGAAAAGGTGAATGTGCTGCGACGACGCATCAATCGCCTGAAAAAACAGACACGGAAAGTTGTTGTGGGTTGAAATGGGTTACCGGGAAAGCAGGTCGCGGGTTAAACCAGCCCGGACCTGCTTTTCTTTTGGGAACATCTTATTTCGCCTATTGCCCTTCCCCGAACTGAAATCCACCGTTCACGTTTTATGCCTGTCATGAAATCCCCTAAAAAAACCGTAGCGGCCATTGTTCCCGCTGCCGGATCCGGAGTCAGGATGGGCGCCGGTCGGGCCAAACAGTTCCTTGAAATCAGGAACAGACCCCTTTTAGCGCTTACCCTTGAGACTCTCCAGAAATGCGATCAGGTGGATGCCATCATCCTGGTGGTTCCTGAAGCGGATGTGGCGTTCTGCCGCGACCAGATTGTAGATCCATTCGGCCTGAATAAAGTGGTCAAGATTATTCCCGGCGGCGTGCGCCGCCAGGATTCCGTACGGATAGGCGTAAAGGCTACGGGAGGGAATTACGACCTCCTCCTCATCCACGATGGAGTCAGGCCCATGATTACCGTGGAGCTTGTGGAAAGAGTGATTGATGCTGCCTGGACACACCGCGCCGTCATCGCCGCAATGCCTGCCAAAGAGACCGTAAAAGAGGTAAACAGCGAGAATGAAGTAGTGGGGACATACGACAGGAAAAGGGTGTGGATGGTACAGACCCCACAGATTTTTCGTTACGGGGACATCATGGCTGCTCACGAGAGGGCCGTTTCCGAAGGGTGGGAAGAAGCAACCGATGATTCTCTGCTTGTAGAGAAAACGGGAATCACGGTAACCGTTGTGGAAGGATCGGACAGGAACATCAAAGTAACAACTCCTTTTGATCTGGAAATGGCGAGGAATATCCTGGGCAAAAATTCCGAATAAGAAATGGCTGGAGAAGATATGATTTTACGGATAGGCACCAGGGGCAGCAAGCTGGCCTTGATACAGAGTGAGTGGATAAAAAACAGGATACAGGACAGACATCCGGATGTCCGTGTGGTACTCACCGTCATCAAGACAACAGGCGATAAGATCCTGGACTCTCCCTTGAGTAAAATCGGGGGAAAAGGATTGTTTGTAAAAGAGATCGAGGATGCCCTCCTGCAAAACAGGGTAGACCTTGCCGTTCACAGCATGAAGGATGTTCCCGCGGAACTGCCCGAAGGACTGATGCTTGCGGCCTTTCCCGAACGCGAGGACCCGAGGGACGCCCTCGTTTCAGTAGGGGATGCGTCCATTGACCAGCTTCCCCGGAAAGCAAGACTGGGCACCAGCAGCCTTCGAAGGGCAGCCCAGATCCTTCATATCCGCCCAGACCTGGATATCGCCCCCCTGCGGGGAAACGTGGACACGCGCCTTGGGAAACTCAGCGGCGGCGAACTGGACTGCATTATCCTGGCCACGGCCGGTCTTAAGAGAATGGGCCTTGAAGACAGGATTTCACAGGTCATACCCACGGATAAAATCCTGCCGGCCATCGGACAGGGAGCGCTTGGTCTTGAAACAAGACGGGACGATGCACGAACTATCGCAGTTATTAGTTTTTTGAATCATGAGCCTACGCAGGTTGCCGTAGCGGCTGAACGAGCCTTCCTGAAAGAACTGGAAGGGGGCTGTCAGGTCCCAATCGCCGGTCTCGCCCACCTGGAAAATGATCGTCTCCATTTTACGGGCATGGTGGCTGAACTGGACGGAACCCGAATCATTCAGGATCAGATTTCCGGAAACAAAAAAGACGCCGCTCAGATGGGAAGAGAGCTCGCCGGAAAACTCTTAGCCGGCGGCGCACGAAAAATCCTTGAAAAGATCTATGGAAAGGCCATATCATGAAACCCAGCGCAAACACAGCAACCACAACTTTCAAACCGGGGAAGGTATTCCTGGTTGGCGCCGGCCCAGGCGATCCCGGACTCCTGACCCTGAAAGCCAAACAATGCATTGAGGAGGCCCATGTCGTAATCTACGATTATCTGGCCAACCGGGTCTTTTTAGAGTACGCCTCCGAAAAGGCGGAAATTATCTATGTGGGAAAAAAGGGCGGGGATCACACCATGAAGCAGGAAGATATCAACGCCCTGATCATCGAAAAGACTGCAAACGGGAAGACCGTGGTGCGGCTTAAGGGAGGGGACCCGTTCATTTTCGGGCGGGGAGGGGAAGAAGCCCAGGAATTGATCAGAGCAGGAGTCCCTTTCGAGGTAATTCCCGGCGTCACCTCGGCCATATCCGTCCCGGCCTACGCGGGAATTCCCTTGACACACAGAGATTATACCGCAACGGTTGCCTTTGTCACAGGACACGAAGATCCGACCAAGGAAAAATCCAACATCCACTGGGATAAACTGGCCACGGCCGCGGGCACACTGGTTTTTCTGATGGGAGTGGGAAATATTGCCAAGATAGCCGAAAGGCTCGTCGCATGTGGGCGCTCTTCCCGCACACCCGCGGCGGTTATCCGCAGGGGAACCATGAGTGACCAGGAGACCGTGACGGGGAATCTTGAAAACATTGCCGAACGAACCAAAAACGCCGGGATTCGTCCTCCGGCAATCATTGTGGTAGGGGACGTGGTGACCCTGAGAGAGGAACTGAACTGGTTCGAGACAAAACCTCTTTTTGGAAAACGGATTATCGTCACAAGGGCGAGGGAACAGGCCAGCGGTTTTCTCAAGAAGCTGGCATCGCTGGGCGCTGAATGCATCCAGTTCCCCACCATACAGGTCATCCCTCCAGAGAGCTGGGAAGCGCTCGATACAGCCATAGGGCATCTTGCAGACTATGCATGGATTCTTTTCACCTCGCCCAATGGGGTAAAATTTTTCCTGGAACGGCTCCATTTTCACGGAAAGGACATGCGGGAGCTCAAAGGAATCAGGATCGGCGCCATCGGTCCGAAAACGGCGGAGAAGTGGCACAGGTTGGGGATCGTGCCCGACCTTGTCCCGGAGGAGTACAGGGCGGAAGCCATTGTTGAGGCATTCAGGAAAATGGGAGACGGTCCCGGAAAAATCCTTCTTCCGAGGGCGGCAAAGGCCAGGGAGGTGCTGCCGGAAGATCTGAAAAAGATGGGGTTTGAAGTGGATGTCGTTCCTGCCTACCAGACCATCAAACCTGATCAGGACACGGCCATTGTGGCGGAAATGCTCCGGAAAGGCCGGATACATATGGTCACTTTTACAAGCTCATCCACAGTAACTAATTTCCTGAGTATGATGGATCAGCATGATCGAACCCTCAGGGACTGCCTGACGGGCGTAACCATTGCCTGCATCGGACCCGTCACAGCAAAAACGGCGAAGGAAAACGGACTGAACGTGACCCTGACCCCAAAGGAATATACTATCGACTCCCTCACGGACGTTATTATTGAGTATTACCGCACTTGAAAGTATCTTATTCAAGAATCCCGGCAGGAATGTTTTCACTTGTCAAAAAAGAGGAATCTTCGGAGGTTTTCCCCGCATCAGGGCAATATCCCTGAAAAAGCGGTAGATGACTTTCTGCACGTCTATAAGCAGATTGAAGCTGTGCCTATACAGCGACCAGATATCTTCCATGACCATTTTCACAAGGCGCAGGTGAATCATATCATTCATGAACGTGGTGATAGCCGACCTGATGAGGTAATCATCGCGGCTGAATTCGGGATCGATATCGGCCAGAACTCCCTTGAGGGTAATGAGGGCTTTTTCATACATCATTAAATCCGCGGAGAATACAACGCCCTGGTAGGTAAATTTCTCAAAGAGGAACTCGATAGTGGACAGGATTCCCCTGTCGCCTTTCTTCAGGCCGGTCATGGCCTCTTCGATGACCCCCTCAATCTTGCCGCTCATGACCTTGTCCACGGAAATACTGCCTTTGGTAATCACATCGGCGGCATAGAAGATTACCTTGCCGTGATCCATGATCAGACCAAGAGTCAGAAGAACCATGGCTAATCGTTCCAGCCTTCCCAACCGTCCCAGCATGGTCCAGTCGTAAAAAATAATCCTGGGCCACTGCCCCTCAAAGGTATAGGCCAGGTTTCCGGCGTGAGGATCTCCGTGAAAAATGCTCTCCCCGTTCATATCCTGAATGGGTCTGATAATGCATAACCTCGCCAGGGTGATGGCCAGACGCCGTCTTTCCCTGGGGGTCAGGCCGGCAACATCCGTGATTTTGGCGCCGTCCAGTCGGGACATGACCGTCATGACGGGGGTGGATGCCGCCGAACGCTCCGGAACCAGGACCGCGTTGTCGGAAGCATGATAAGACAGGGCCTTGTCCAGGTTACCCTGTTCCATGGTCAGGTCCATCTCATTTTCAAGGAGCCTCCTGACCTGACTGAGCGTTCCCTGAAAGCTGAAATCCCCCAGCCCCCACTCAGACCTGTTGTCATCAAGGAATGTGACCGTACGGTCCAGCAGCAGAAGTTCCGCCGGCAGGTTTCTCCTGACCGCGGGTTTTACGACTTTCAGGACCGATGAAACAGGAGACCCTTTTTCTCCGGAAAGTACCTCGGCGGGAACCACCGCACAGACGCTTGCCTCGGCAAGGATCTTTTTCTCCGGCGTTATGGTGAATTCCCCGCTGGTCGATTGGATGGCCTTCCTGAGAAAAGGACGTAATTGGCCATAGGTTACCGTCTTGATCTTGTCTTCCAGATCGGTGAGAGAATCCTTGACCTGGGGGTCCAATCCGGGACTTCGGCATATGATCTGGCCCAGTTTCTGCAGGCTCGGCATATCGCTCACGAGCATAAACAGGCGTTCGCCAGGCGTGGCGGAAAGGGAAAGGCCTAACTGATCCACGATTTTCTCTGCCAGGCGTTTCAGGGGCAGCTGGGAGATGAGAAAAATGATCCCTTCCACGACAACCGGCTGAAATTTGGCGTAGGAAGGGGGCAGGAAAGACTCGATGCCCGTGAAAAGGACCATCTGCCGTGTCGTCTGATCCAGCACCCCTTCAGCCTTTGCCTCTTTTAAAAGGCGTAATGCGCGGCTACGCATGACAATGACACCGGGATTTCCCCCATCTATGGGGGCAAGCACTTTAAGAAAACGGGTCATGAAGGATGCCCCGGAATCTTCCCTGATCCCGAACCCCTTCAATAGACCCATTCCTTCCCGTGTTTCGTCATCCTTCACTACCCATCACCATTTCCTTCTCTTCGCTCGAATCAAGCCTTTCTTTTTCAGAAGCAGGAGTCTCACGTACCAGCTCTACGACCTTGGACTTGCCTTCCTTGACATCAGGAATCGTTTCGATCACAGCCTTCTTCTCTTCGGCCTTTGCCTTTTTTTCCATGGCTGCCTTCCTGGTTTCCGACACCTTCCGAGCCTGAAGTTTTTCCAGTTTTTCGATTTTCCCTGTCAGCGCCTTGATCTCCTCTGTAAGCCCGGCGACCTGGTCCTTTGTAACAAGTTTCATGGCATCCAGGATTTCATCGACGCGCTGATCGATTTTTTCGCCGACCCATTTCTTCAGGTCATCCGCCCGACCCGTCATATCCTTCCTGAGGGCAGATCCCTCGGACGCAGAAATCTCCTTTTCCTTGATTAGACGATCCACCAGTTTATCGATTTCCTCATCGGCCATCGTCAACGCCCGGTCCCATAGAGAAACATATTTTCTTCCATAATCGACCAGGGTTCCAGGTCCTTTTCTAAGCAATTGAATCAGGACCTTTGATGCCAGATCGTTTCCCTTGACCTGACCATCCCGCGCCAGGATCTGGGAAACAATGCCGGAGGTCAGATCTTCCCCGGTCTTATTGTCCATCACGGAAATCTTCTTTCCCGCCTTGATCAATTCGGAGATACCGTCCAGCGTGATATATTTCTTATCCGCCGTATCGTAGAGTTTTCGGTTTGCATACCTCTTGATCTTGTGCATATACCCCTCCTTCTTTTACGCGGCAACCTGTTTGCCCAGAGCATTCATCCTCTGGTTCAGGGCCTTGATGGCCTTGGACAGATCATCCATATCCTTCTTGTTGGGAAGATTCAGTTTTTCGGGAATGGACTGCATGGTATTCCCCACTCCTTCTTCGATCTTTTTCATCAAGGGAATCTTATCTGTGAGTTTCCGACCATTCTCCACCAGATCATCGAAGAGTTTGCTGGAGTCTTTTTTCATGCCGTTATAAAGATCATTTCCGCTATCCACCGCGTCGTCCATGGTTGTCCGGAAGTTCTTCTTCACACCTTCCACGAACCCCCTGCCATTATCTACAAATTCCTTGAATACCTTTTGTGGGTCTTTTGTCACGTCGCCAATGAATTCCTTACTGTCAGCATACCATCCTTCAACCATCCTGATGGGGTCATCTCTCAGATCCGCGACAAAAGCTTTTCCTGTCTCAAACGGTTTTGTCACATATTTTTCCACGCTTTCGTTCATGGTTTCCATCCACTTGTCAGCAGATTTCCGAATCGATTTGATCGTATGAAGGGGCCTCTGCGTCCTTTTATTCATCTTTTTTACAACCTTCCGCGTTTTTGCCATTTCTTTAAATCCTCCTGAATTTAAAATTCATTAACTCACCAGTAAAGTGAGACCATGATGCAATTATAACGCACTGCGTCATTTTGTCAAGAACTTTTTTTATTCGGAGGCGGTTTGGTATGCGTTCCCACGCGGAGCGTGGGAACGAGAAAGGATATCTATTCGTACAATTCGTGTGATTCGTGGTCGAAACGCGTATTATCTGGAACTATGGGTGGCGCAGTATTTCGAACCGGCAACAGCCTTTCTCTTGCACTGGTTTCCGCTCTTGGTTACGGCCTTGCACTGCCCGGGGCCTGGCGACGGAACTTCTTCTTCCTCCTCCTGATCCAGATTCAGTTTTCTCAGCAGTTCGTTGGCGATATCTCCTGCTTTTGCATTGACGGACCGAATAAAATCGTACACCGTCCCGATGGTCTCTTTCTGGAAATTTTCCAGTTTATCGGCCGTCGCGCCACTCAGATTAATCTTTTCCAGCACTTCAAAGGGCATGTTTGCAATGGATTTGTGAATCTGCTCCACGGTGGTAGCCCCGTTGTCGATGGCTTCCTGTACCAGGTCCTTCAATTCCTTTATTCTTTTCATGGCTCCCCCCTGCTAAAAAACGGCTATATGGTTGAGTGGTTCAATATTCAATTCCCGCCTCTTCTCTGGCCTTGAGGGCCAGTCTCTTGACCCTCAGGATGGCCTCATCGGTAAACACACCGTTCACCCCGGAGATGGCCGCCAGTTTCATGCCGTGTTTGAGACCCAGTTTGTAGATCTCTCGAACCTTCTCCCACTCGATGTCCCTGCCTATGGTAAAGGTCTCGAAGCGCCCTTCAAGGGCCAGTACGATGGTCTCGGCAAGGCAGGCGTACGCCACTTTCGGTGGAAGGCCGATATTTTTCATCTCGGGGTTGCCGGGAAGCTCAATTTCCCCGGATTCAATCACCAGCACATCGGGCCGTTTAGCCACATCTTCCGGAGAAAGATCAAGGGGTCGCGCCACATCGGTGATCACGCATCCCGGCTTCACCTTGGTGATATCGAGGATGGTTTTCCCGGCCCCTGAGGTGGCGGTAACGATCACGTCCATGTCGCCGATATATCTGTCCGGCCTTGTGGAGACATGGATTATCACATCGGGGGTTTCTTCCAGGATCGATTTTTTCAAGGCCAGCAGTTTCGCCGTGTTTCGGGCCACCATGTGGACTTCTTCAAAGGCCTTTGCAAGAAGGCGGCAGCAGACCGAACCGATAGCCCCGGTGGCGCCGAACACCATGGTTTTTCCCTTGATCTTTTTCCCGGACTCAACCTGGATCAATCCCATGCGGCGCACGGCATCCGCAGCAGCCCAGAGCGCTCCCGAAGCGCTGTAGCTGTTGCCCGTAGTAATGGGGATCTCCGCTTTCCGGGCCACGGTAACGCCTGCGTCCCCTACGACCTTGGTAAAGGCGCCAAGCCCCATGATCTGTGCGCCCATGCGTTTTGCCATCTTGGCCGCCTGAAGAAGGCGCACGTACGTGAATTCGGGACTGTGGGCCAGCATCTGTTTTGGCGTTCCGCCAACAGTAATCAGCCACCCTTCCGCTTCCACGCCGGTAGGCGACTTAATGCCGGTTATTTTTGAATAGACAAAAGGAGGAGAGTAGGCCATCACCTTTTCCACCACATCCATAAAGACCGGGGGCGCCACTTTGGAAACCATATCCAGGGTTTTATCCTTTTTCAGAAATTCCTGGGAAAGAGGATGAATCACGAAAGCAAACCGGTTCACTCTCCTGGGGTTACCCGAAGGATACACAACCCTTGGGTCCATTTTTTCATCACAGATGATCTCCAGCAGATCATCGTCTGTAATCTCGTCCTGACCTTTATCAAGCGCTGCAAGGATCATGGCTTCCAGGACATTGAAGCCCACCACTCTTTCCAGAACTTTTGGAACGGTGTCGATGATCATATCCACGCCCCGGTCTTTCAGGAACTCCACCCGATCATCATAGGCGCAGGAGGTAATTACGGTCTTTCCGCCCAGCTCCTCCAAACCGCTTTTCTCAAGATATCTGTAAAAGTCGTAATGGGGCGCCACGATAACCTGGGCGTTCTGCATGGCCTTTCGAACGATATATTCGTTCCATACCCGGATGGGCATAACGGAAGAAGCGAAGCGTTTGCCGGGAACCCATTTGAGTACCTCGTGGGCGCCGTTGGCATATAAATCCAGGTCTTCCATGGATTTCAGGAATTTAGAAATCCCGTTTTCCAGAACCGGGTCCGCAAAGGTCATATTATCGGTAAACTCCGACATGGATCTGGCAATAATAAAATTGCCCATACCGGATAGAAACAAGGCCCTGATATTGGTAAAATAGTTCCCGAATTCGAACTGGAGGTCGCGCACAGTCCACTCTTGGGCCACGTTTCTAAGGGCACTCCCGGTTGTCACCGGGACCTGAACACGCGAGCAAAGCTGTTTAATCCGTTCCTTATGCCTCCTGATCGACTGTGAAGTACCGATCAGGTGGGGGAACCGGATATTGCCGATGCCGATGACATCCGCCCTGTCCTGCCACTCCAGCATCATTTCCCCTGCCCTTACCATGTCCCCGTCTGTCCCGAATCGCCTTACATGAAATTCCTGTCCCAGAAATTCCGTCCGGAATTCGTAATCGCTGCCCGCTGGGCCGAGACTAATACTGACAATCTGCTTCACAATCCCCTCCTCCTATAGTTTATCCCAGCACCAGATGCCCCAACCCTTTTTCCCGCAGGTAACGCGGATACATCTCATAGGCTGGATTCAAAATGGGCAACAGTTTCAGAGTCTTTGGAAGATTTCCTCTCGCAGTGACCTGGCGGCGGGTCAAGGCGCTCACAAGGTTTGCTTTGCCGTGCCAGAACAGATGGGCGAAATCGGCATTCATGGTCATGGTCACATCGGGCTTTCCATCAAATGCTCCCTTGATGATCAAGGGCGCCTCCTTCGTGGCATCAATAGTAATGACCGCCTCCGGATTCTTGTAGACGAACTGCACGCACAATCCCGACTTCCTGAGGGCCGGACCGATCCCCGGGTCCGTTTTCAAACGCTCATAGAAATCCAGCAAAATATCATAGAGCATCTCAGAATCCTTAAAGACATCTTTCAGATCCTTTTTTTCAAGTCTGGTTCCGATGGACAGCAGGTCTTTTTCGGAAACCGGCGCCGGTTTGACCCTGGTCCGGTAGAGTTTTCGCACAATCCTGATCACGGATTCCCTGTCCGGTTCCCTGGGGTTGTACAGCATGGAACCGTCTTCCATGGCCGTGGTGGCCACCTGCTCAAGTCTGGCCAGATTGTCGTCAATTCCGGCGCTCTTGAGATCAAGGGGCATTCCGGTCAGATAAGCAAGCTGCCTGTTCAGCATCCGCACCTTTTCAATTCCGGCTTTTGCCGCCTGTTTTCGAAACCACTGATCAATAAAGCTCAGGGTCTCCATAGCATCAATGGCAAGCCCCTTCACTTTGAAGGATTGAATATCGAACCACTGCCGCGCAACCTCGATGGAGTCCAGCGCCTTTGTCACAAAATCGGGCCGCATGTTGGCTTTCAGCAGGCTGGCCCCCTGCTCAACTATCTGGGGGAAATTCACGCCCATGGCAATGGCAATATCCGAAAACCGTCCCATCCTCGCATCCAGATTATATTCCATCACCTCCGGCAGAACCAGGGCATTGGCCAGCCCATGGGGAATGTGATAGACCCCGCCTAAGGCATGGGAAATACCGTGGGTCATACCCACCATGGAATGGGAAAAAGCGACCCCCGCAAGAAAACTTCCCACCAACATGGCGCCACGGGCTTGAATGTCTTCGGGATGAGCACAGGCCTGAAGGATATTGCCGCTGATCAACCGGATGGCATGAATGGCAAGAGCATCCGATGCGGGAGACCATTCCTTGTCCACATAGGCCTCAATGGCATGGGTCAGGGCATCCATCCCGGTGGTCGCGGTCAGTCTGCCGGGCATGGGAAGGGTAACCTCCGGATCAAGGATGGCCATATGGGGCAGAAACTGTTCCTCGGCAAAAGGGAGTTTCACGTCATTGTCAGGGTCTGCAATCACGGCAATCTTGGTCACCTCTGAACCCGTACCGGCCGTGGTGGGAATAAAAATGGAGGGCAGAAGAAGATCATTGGGATCCAGTAGGTAGGCCCCCATATGCTCTTCTATTTTTCCGCCCTTGACAACGAGAAGATTGGCGACCTTGGCCGTATCCATCACGCTGCCGCCACCGACGGCGATAACCATGTCGCACTCGTGCTTCTTTGCAAGGCGCGCACACTGCATCACGGTTTTGACGGCCGAATTGGGGGGCACATTGCTGTAGGTGCAGACAATCTCGATGTCGGTCCCATTGAACCCTTCTTTTACCATTTCCGCCGGACCCGCCTTGAGGAGGATCTTATCGGTCACGAGGATGGCCCGTCGTTTGCCGAAAGGGGCCACGGCATGGCCGATGTTCTTCAAAATGCCGAACCCGTAAATCAGTTTCGTGGGAAGCGAAAATTCAAAATATTCAGGCAGCATGGGATCTCCTGTTTTCCTCTCTTACCTTTCACTGAGTTCTTTTATGATTTTGCCCAACTCCCTTGCATCCGCCTCTACGGCCACAGCCTGGTGGAGGTTACAGTAGTCCGAACCCGGATTTGAACGGTTCCTGCACTGTGTCCCCTTTTTTGTCAGAGCCTGACATCGGCCCCGTTCTCCAGCGCCAAAACTCTTCGCCAGGGGTCCCTCCTCTTCCGCATCCGCCGTGCGCTCCCGGCCATTCTCTTCCGCTGCCTCCGGGTGATGGATCTCACAATAGTCGTAACCCAAAAAGGCAGCCTTCTTGCACGGCTCATCGTTTTCGTTTACAGCTTTGCACCGGGATTCCTTGTATCGGTCGTGCAACACCAGCGGTTCATCGTAAATTTTCCCGGACATGACCAGATCCAGCAGGTGATTGAATTCATCTTCAAAACCCTCAAGGAGCACTTCCGGATCGGGCATCAGGCCCTCGTCCGCGGCAATACCCACCGTCACCTTTCCATCGTAGCTGAGAATACTGATTCCCAGGCCGATCATGCCCGATCGGGGAACCCAGAACATCATGTTGTTAATCCTCTTTCCCGCAAAATAAAGGGGTTCCTTGGGACCGGGAACATTGGTAAGAACCGCTGAGGCCTTATTGCTGAAAAAATTGGCAAAATGCCTTGCAAACGTTGGGGGAAGCACCCCTACGACGTTCAGCAGCCCAAAATTCACGATGGCATCAGCCGATTTTTTTAGATGATCCATTCGGCGCCGCACCTCTTTGAGCCTGAGCACGGGGTCTTCAATATAAACAGGCAAAGGGAGAAAGACGAGGCTGAATTTATTTCCCAGATCCTCTTCCGTTCCAGGTTTTCTAATGTTCACGGGGACCAGTACTCGAAGATCCAGTTCATTCACCCGGTGATTTCTGCTTTTCAGATAGCTGCGCATGGCGCCTGTCACCGTTGCAATCAAGACGTCATTGAGGGTCGCCGTACTGATCGCTTTCCCTACGATCTTGATCTTGTCAAGCGACATGGGTTCCGTCCATACAGCGGTTTTCCTGACTCCGATACGTCCCTTAAACGCCGTATCCGGGTCAGAAGGCATCACAGTCAGCCTGGCAAGGATCGCAGCAACATCCGTGGTCAACTCGGAACCGGTCTTGGCCAGCTCCACCAGTTGATCCGGGCTGGATACCACTTCCCTGCATTCTTCCAGGAGTTTTTCCCCCACACGGAAGGTCGCCCCCCTCGCCCTTTTTACAGTCTTGATGAGACCCCCTAATCCCCAGGGAAAAAGAGACGTGGTCTGTTTCTTTTTAACAGGAGGAACTCTCTCCGGACACACGGCGTCAGGATCGGCATCAGCAGCCGACAGCAGGACATGGACCAGGGCGATTCCGTCGGCTATACAGTGGTGAATCCGGAAAAGGATCACACAACCTTCCCCGTAATTTTCGATAAGGTGTACCTGCCACAGGGGTTTTTTATAATCCAGCGGGATCGCCATGAAATCACCCACCATGTTCTGCAGCTCTGCCTTGTCCCCTGCGCCAGGCAGCGCCACCCTGTGGATGTGGGACCTGATATCGAAGTGCTCGTCGAACTCCCATGTGGGGGCGCCCACTCCATAAGGAGATTTCACAACCCTCTTTCTGAAACGGGGAATGGAGGCCAGACGCTGCTCAACCGTTAAAGTCAGCCTCTTGAAATCAACCAACTCTTCAAATTCCATAAAGCCCGTAATCACCATCAGGTTGTCGGGATTATCCATACAGAGCCAGAAATTGTCAGCATAGGCCATCGATTCCGTCATTTTCTTTTCCTTTCAGACTTCACACAGCCCTTATTTTGCAGGCCCGGCACAGGCCAGGGACAGTGGCTTGATTTCGCATATTCGCGGATCAGGCTGGGCGAATTCCTCATTCACCCGGATTCCGTAGGCACCCAGTATCCTCTTCAGTTCAGGGTATTTTTCGTGAATGGACGCCTTCACGGAAAGGAATCCTCTTTTGGCGGCCTTTCGACGCTCCCAGAACGCCATGGGATTCATATCGAAAAACTCGGCATCGTACTCGGTGGGCTCGATCACAATCAAATCGCCCTTGAATTCCGGATTGTTCCGGTAGGAATTGATGCCGTGCATCAGCCTCGAATGCAGAAGGGTGCGCAGCACCTGGTTGAAAACAGCATAAATTCCATCCTCCGCGATATCCAGGTGAGACTGCCCTTCCTCGCATCGCTCACAGAAGACATCATGGTTGAAGGGCCGAAACGGGTTATAACAGATGATCAGTTCCGCCCCTTTCTGGATCGCAAGGTCTATACTTGTGCTTTTTACCACAGCGCCGTCCACATAGTCAATATTGTCTATTTTCACGGGCTTGTAAAAAAGAGGCAGGGCTATGGACGCCTCCATGGCCTTTGAAATAGGAACGTGCTGCCTGTGACCGTACCCGAAAATTTCCCGTTGGGCCGTGTTGAGGTTCGTGGCAACAATATAGAGTTCGTTTTTCCTTCGCTTGTAAAGCGTCTCAAAATCGTTGCAGAGGTGATTTTTCTCTAAATTCTTACGTATGGCACGCTCAAATTTTTCCGTGGAAAAAAATCCGTTGGGGAGAAACTTCCAACGCAGAAAAAGTTTGTGGCTGCCGGATTCGGTCTTCAGAAGACAATACCTGAAGAATCTCTGGAAATTTTCGTGATCAGGATGGACGATAAACTCGCGTGCCAGCTTCCTGAATTCCTTCCTGAAAACATTATTCGCGGCCAGAAAATGAAACAGGTATCTGGGTATGAACGTCGCGGCATTGCCAACAGTCTGCAGAGGATTGTAGAGGATTTCCATAAAATTCGGAAAATAAATCGCTGAAAGGGGAATCGGATCGATCTGCCCCTTTCGACCCTCCATGCTTTTCGTCAACTCCCCCGTAGACACCCCGTTTGCAAGGAAGGTGGCTAACAGAGCCCCCACGCTCGTTCCCACATAGATGTCAAATTCCCGGATTTTTCGATTGAGCATAAACTTGCTGAGGGCCTGCAGACCGCCCAGTTTGAAAGCTCCCCCGGATATGGCCCCACCCGAAAGTACCAGGGCGGTCTTCCTGTTGCTTTTGGGATGACTAAGGTCACTTTTCTGAACAATGGTAATACCCATATAACCTTTCCTCGTTAAACGGCATGAATTTCAGAATTTCCCGTACTTATTCAAGAGATAACTTGACGCTTTGCGTTAAAATTGTCAAGTTTTTTCAGTAGCGGGAAATGCCGCAGTCACAATTATGGAATTGGCATTCAATCCTTTTCCTGGTATACAATTGAAAAGGGATGTTTTGTTCGCACAATCCAACGATTCCATTAGAATATAAGGAGGATCTTCCATGGCAGTGAAAGATGAACAGGAATGGTTTCAGGAGTTTTATGAAGGAACATTTCTCATCAAAGGATGGAAGCATCGCATGCAAGAACTGCTGCAGGCCATACCGGATGGAGAAAGAAAGCACGTTAAAGACCTCCTGGAAGGACTTGGACAGAAAATCGGCAGGGAGTGGGCTCGGGAAAATCGACTGCGACGGATAAACACTTCGGCCCTTCAGAAATGGGGAGAGGACCTCCGTTCGGCCAAAAGAAAGGGGGCTTCTGCTTTGATTGAGAAGATACGAAACCTTGATGAACAGGTAGACGGGATCATAGGTTCTGCCTGAGCTTTCTTCATAACTGTATTTTTACATACAACATACGGAATGTTCACTTTCAACAGGAGGAAGACAACATGGCTGATTTGAAAAGCAAATTTGAAAAAGCGTCAGAAGATGTCCAGGAACTTTTGAAACGACCGGACAACGACACCCTTTTAAAATTGTATGCACTGTATAAACAGGGCTCCGTGGGGGACGTCGCCGGCAAGAGACCAGGCTTTACAGACTTCAAGGGCAGGACCAAATTCGATGCGTGGTCCAAACTGAAGGGAACATCAGGCAAGGAGGCCATGGAGTCCTACATAAAACTTGTAAACAGTCTGAAAGGGGCATAGCAGAAAGAATTCCACCGTTAGGAAGAGAATAACATGAAAAAAGACTGGAAATATTATCTGGGCGTGTCCCTGTTCGTTTACAGCTTCCTGCCCCTCAGCATCTTGGCCATTCTGCCTTTCATGGGCATGACTTTGGCCCAGGCAGGGGCCTTTGCCGTGGTCTTCCTGGCTTCGGGCGAAATCGCCTTTATTTGCGCCGCGGCCCTGTTAGGCAAGGAATTTCCGGCGGCCCTGAAAACGAAAATCATGGCCCTGTTTAAACGGACACACAAGCCTAAACCCATAAGCCGGACCAGGCATCGTTTCGGCGTTTTTCTGATGGTTGCCAGCACCCTGCCCTATTATGCGGCGTTGATTTACCTGCTTTTTTTCTCACACAAGGAATCCGAGATTTACTTTCTGACCTGGACACTGGTCGCAGGGGAAGCGGCCTTCATGGCGGGG
>DUZB01000010.1 GCA_013349725.1 Deltaproteobacteria bacterium
AAAATGAGACGGTCACCTGGTATGTTTATATGCTCATCTGCAGAGATGAAACCATTTATACCGGCGTGACCACGGACCCGAAAAAGCGACTTGCGGAACACAACAGCGGCGTGAACGGGGCAAAGTATACCCGCTCACGCCGTCCTGTTTCAATGGTTTACCTTGAGGAAGTCCCCTCTCGCTCCGATGCCGCCAGTCGCGAATACCGCTTAAAGCGGCTCAGCCGGCAGCAGAAACTGCGGCTGATCCAATCTTCCGGTTTTCAGCCGGATCCTTCCTGACTATCATATAAAGTCAGAGGAGCCAAGCGAACCCATCACTTTAGTCACTTTATTTAACTTTAGCAACTTTAAACGCAAATTAGTGAACTTAACAGCAATGCGCGAATGACGAACAATCGAGTGACGAACATTCGAACGGAACAGCAAAAAAACAGGTCGGCATTTCCTTGCCTTCACAGAGTCTTTGGTTCGATTGTCCAATTGTTCGATTGTTCGTCACTCGATTGTTATCTTTTGAGTTAATGACATTGACTTTCAACTTATGCGATTCCAAGGAAATCATGCCCTTCGAGGGATAACCAAAAGCCGGGCCTTGAGACTCGGATTTTTACTCATACCAGGAGAGGATTTCCGACAGGTCTTCCCGAGCGGTCTTTATTCTGTTGACGGGGGATTCTTTGTCCGGATATCCCATGGCTACGGCAAGGAGGATTTCCATATTATCGGGGATATCGAGTTGATGGCTGATCACGTCTGCAAACGAAAGAATCAGGCCGATGGGACAGGCTCCAAGGCCCATGGCATGTGCTGCCAGAAGCAGATAGGAAACCGAGAGCCCCACATCCAGATATCGGGTTTTTGGAAAAAGTCGGTCCATCGCAACGATAATGGCTATGGGGGCTCCATAAAAAGAACAGCTCCCCTGTTCAATGAATTGGCTGTACGATGTCCCCGTTTCGGTAATTCCCGGTTTCATCAGTTCAAGTACTTGGCGACTTCTTTGGGCGAATTTTTCGGGAAGCGGCTTGGTTGTTCCAGGACCGCAGGTAGTTTTCCTTTCGGCCTGGGCTTTTTTCAAGCTGCGTACCAGCCTGTCTTTTTCTTCGCCATAAGTGACAACAAACTCCCAGGGCTGGAGGTTCATCGCCGAGGGCGCGAGGCCGGCAAGCTGAAAAACCTGCTCAACCTCTTTTCTTGTGACCGGTTTATCGAGGTAGGCCCTTGTACTTCTCCTTTCCTTCATGGTTTGGAATAGATCCATAGTTTCTCTCCTCTTTCATGTTGAATGGGCAAGTGTACAGCCTACATCAGATTCAAAGACAATGCAATCTGTGCGGCTAACATTGCCGAGCGTTCTGGATTGTTGTTGACACGATCCTGTCATCAGGCTATTTTTTTAACGAACTCCAAAATCCAATCCCGCAGGGCGGGACCAAAATCCAAAATCGTGCCTGAAAGCGGTTTTCGTTCAAGTCCTGAATAGGAACAGGAGAGAAAATGGAAAGGGCGATGTTGTGGTTCAAATGTGCGGCGATGCATGACCCGGTCCGGCCGGTTTTGAAACGGGCTGCGGTCATTGGCTGGGAAGCCAAGCAACGAGTGGTTGATTTGACCATCGAACGTAATTTAAAGGGGGAAGAACTCCTTCAACGGATGAAAGGCTGGTTTACGGTAGATGTGCATCAGGCCCTGGAAATTATCAGCCGTTACGGTAGACTGAAGATCCTTGACGATTCCGATCTTGTCGTGGAAACAAAAGATGTGGAGATGTTGACAAGCCTTTCAGAGAGTCTCCAAGAGGCATTTGGTGGGGAGGCCTGGGTTGAGCATATCCCCAAGAGCATGCTGGCCTGACGGCATCTGCGGAATTCGTAAATAACCTATTAAATTGTGGTATTTACGTTCATTCTACCACCCGGGAAAGTCCGGGGCTTTTTTCTATTTCTCTAACTTTTTATAAGGAGGGAGCCATGTACAAGATTCTGGAAGGAAGTGAAGGCAATGTGCTGGGGGTTGAGGTGGTCGGCGGGTACCTAAAGAAAGACGTTGAGGAATTAAAGAAAATCTTTGATGACAAAATTGCCGAAGGGCACGGCAGACTGAACTTCCTTATCAAGATTGACCAGCTGGATTTTGGCAAAAGCGAACTTGGCGCATTTTATGAGGATGCTAAATACGCCCTTTCGCATATAAAAAATCTTCGTCACATTGCGGTGGTGGGAAACAGCAAGTTGGAAAAAGCGCTGATTGTAATGGACAATAAGCTTATGGGCAAACCGAAAAAGGAATTGATCGAAAAGTATTTTGATGTAGCCGACATGGAAAAGGCCTGGGATTTTGTGCGCAGTTAGACCAGGCTTTTAGAGAGTTTGCAGATATCTTCCCCGAGGGATTCGCTGGATTCCTTATGATCACGAAACCCTTGGGGATACTGCTTTCCGAAGAAGGGACCGTCACCTTTCAGGGGAGGCGCCCTGCAGATCCCGGTTCACTTTGCAGGTAATGGTTCCCTTCCTGATGGACGCAAAGCATGCCATGCACTCCTCGCACGGAATGATTTCGTTATCCTTTCCGGCAAGAATTTTGCCGGCCGCCTCAGGGTCCGCAATCATCTGCCGGCCAATGGCCACCAGATCCATCAACGAACCCTCCACCGACTTGGCGGCCATGCCGCCGATCCCCAGCTTCCCGACACCGATTACCGGAAGGCCCGTCGCCTCCCTGATCTGGGCCACAAACGGTATATTTGCTCCTGCGGGCTGTTCTTTGGGGAAAGCGGCTGTGGGGACCAGAAACTTTCTTCCGTTTTCCTCCTGCCAGGAACCCTGTGCGATCAGCGAAACATCCAGGGCATCCACACCCTCGTGCACCAGGATCCGGCTGATCTCCAGGGCATCCGCCGCTGTCTGTCCGCCGTCCACCTTTTCCACCGCATTGAGACGAAACAAAATGGGATAGTCCTTTCCGAGTTTTTCCCTGGTGGCTTTCACCACGGCAATGGCGAATGTGGCCCGTTTGCGGGCATCTCCCCCATAAAGATCATCCCTTTGATTGGTAAGGGGGGAGAGGAACTGACTGATCAGATAGAAATGGGCGCCATGGATCTCCACCCCGTCAAATCCGGCAGCTGCCGCGCGGGCCGCGGCGGCCGCAAAGTCGGAGACCATTGTGTCGATCTGCTGCAGGCTCATGGGAAAAGGTGTTACATCGGGCCGCAGGGCGATTCCGGACGGCGAGGCGCCCTGCATTTCCCCTCCGGAGGGAAAAGAACGGGCGCCTGCGTGGTTGATCTGCACCACCGCAGCGGCGCCAGAAGCCCGGATGCTGCTGCAGAGTCGAGCCATGCCGGGAACCTGTCCGTCGTTCCACAACCCCAGACTGCCTGGAACAATGCGGCCGTCAGGCCGCACCGAAGTGGCCTCCACAATGACAAGCCCAATGTCTCTTGCCCGTTCGTTATAAAAGCGGATGACATCGTCTGTAACAAGCCCTTCAGGACTGCCATAGTTTGTGGTCAGAGGTGGCAGGACAATCCTGTTTCGCAACCGCATTCCATTGATTATCACTTCATCGTGCAGAGTTGGCATTTCTGTTTCCTCCATCTGTTGGGTAATTTAAAAAATTCACATCCCTTTCGGATCGACCAAATATGGCCTAAATTTGTACGCGAATTCCAACGAATTATTCCTTTCCAGACCCTTGCAGTAAACCGTAGAGAAACTATACCCGTTGCAATGTGGCAAGTAAAGAAAATCCAGATTTATCGGTTTTATTGCACCTATTCGGACTGGACCCGTTTCGGAGATTATCAGGTTCCTCGAAAGGTGACGGAAGAACTGCAGTATGGTACATTGCGGGAAGACCGGCTCAAAATACTGGTCTCCGGGATCGATTTTGAGCAATGAAAACGACCTCATTACTCTACATGTCGGTCCGTTAACAAAAAAAACTTCCGGAGGCGGTTGACATTCCCGGAAGGAATTTGATAAATGTAAATTTCGGGTGAGGGGCGCCCGTTAAGCCCATGCATCAATTTTTCTTCCTGCATTCATTTTCCGTGGTGCTCCTTTTTTGCAGCAGATCAGCTGCAACCCTCCAGATAAGTGCGCCTTGATCTGCGACCATCATGGTCTCCCGTTGTAGATTGGAGTCGTATCTGCCTGCCATTACCAAACCTTTATGAAGGTTCAACTTCAGAAATGAACCGAAAAGGAGGTGGCCATGGGATTTATCGGGAAACTGTTCGGAGGCGGCAAAAAGTATCCAACCCTTGCGGCCGATACAAGTGCCGCAAAAAATCTGGAAGCCATGAGGGATCCTCTGGAAAAGTTGACTGAGAAGGTGAACGACCCGATGGAGGTGATTCCTGCCGATGACAGCGCCTTTGTCTTCATCGGCAATCCTCCAAAGAACTTCGGCATGGCCTGGGTCGAGGAAGGGGAGGTGCACAATTTTAAAACCCTTTCTGAAGAAAAGGGTGTTCCGCAGAAAAAGTTATTGAAGCTTGTGGACGCCTTGGCTGAAGCCTACAGACGATGTGACATTAAGAACAGGTATTCGACCACCATTGGCGGCAGGGTGGTGACCGTGACCCCTTCCCAGGACTTGGCCAGGGAAGTAAAGAATATTTTAGCCAATGCCTGAATGCGGTAAAGGTATGCCCGGCGGCGGGAGAACGCCGTGGTTACACAAATAAATAAACAAGGCTTGAGGTGGCAGGAAAGGCCCGTTTCCCTGAAGGGAGACGGGCCTTTTTAATGTAGCTAAATGGCGGAGAGGGTGGGATTCGAACCCACGTGCCCCGCTACTAACGGGACAAGTCGATTTCGAGTCGACCCCGTTACGGCCTCTTCGGTACCTCTCCGTAAAGTTTCATGCGGTTTTCCTGCGCCGAGCAAGGAAGAATTTCTGCATAATGGTCCTGCATTCCTCTTCCCGGATCCCGGATACGACGTCAATTCTGTGATTCAGACGATGATCTTCCCCCAGGTTATACAGGGAACCTGCGGCGCCTGCCTTCGGATCAGGAGCGCCATAGACGACCGTGGCCACTCTTGCATTGACGGCGGCGCCCATACACATGGCGCATGGTTCAATCGTTGCCACCAGGATGGACCCATTCAACCGGTAATTCCCTGAAACCAGGCCCGCTTTTCTCAGTGCCAGGATTTCCGCATGGGCCGTTGGGTCACTGGTTCCGACAGGCTGGTTGTGGGCACTCGCCACGATTTCCCCGTCCTCACGGGCCAGGACCGCCCCCACCGGGACTTCCCCCTCCGCAAGGGCCAATTCAGCTTCTGCAAGGGCATGATCCATCAAATGATAAAGATCGACAGTCATATGACAGGGCTTTCTACAATAATTTTTCCCTTTCCGTCAACTCTCTTTTTACGCATCCAGCAATTCTAATTTTGACAAATTATCTCTGTGGGAGCGGCTCTTGTCCACAATCCGTTGGGTGGGTTCCAGCCGCGAAAAATCGTGGCAAAATACCACTCACACAGCATTTCTTGATAAAGCCGACTCTATAATGAGAATTGCTGTTACGCATTTTACTCTTGCGTCTTTTCAACTTTTGTCAGCCCGGGGAAAAAGAGTTGAAAAACGGTGCCTCCGGATTGATGACAGTCCGCCTCCGTAGAACAGAAATTGCATTCACTGATTTTCCCGGGGCAGATATCTTTTTCATCCGGGATGAATCGGCACCTGGTTGATTTCATATTAATTTTGAACCCATACCTTTCTGAAAAGATCTTCATTCGCAAAAGGTCTGCTCCTTTGCCGCCTGCATTGAAATCAAAGACCCTTTTAGAGGAGTAATCCATGGTGTCCTGGGTGGTGAAAAATCCTTCGAATATTCTTCTCTGGGCATCTTCAACGATGCCGACACCATAATCATGAACCATCAGCTCAGCGCCGGAATCCACTTTTTTGACGGATATTTCAATTTTGCCTTCATCCGGCGTATTTTCGATGGCGTTCTTGATAAGACCTTCCACGACCTTTTTCAACGGGTCCAGCGGGATGCAAATAGCCGGTACGGGTTCAATATGGGTGATGATGTCGATTTCTCGATGAGAAAAAAGTGTTTTTATGTCCTCCAATCTCTCCTCAACAAAACCGTTTAAAAAAACTTGTTTGGGTTCCATNTCTTTTGGCCCGAAAAACTCATCGATCCTTTTTCGGATCATATTGAGGTAGGGGCCTTCTCCAAACTCTTCTGCCAGAAGCGCTTCCAGTTCATCTGCGCACTGACTGAGAATTACAGAGAGAAGGTTGTGAATCATAGAATGCCTGCCTCGGATGATATCTTCCACCTGGTTNTGAATTTCGACAATGCGGTCCAGATTCCTGCGGATTCTTGCCATGGTAATCTTCCATTTGTCGTCGGGAAGGACGTCCATNTTTTTTGCAAGGATATTCATGGAACCGGAAAGGACGGAAACGGGGGTTTTCAATTCGTGGGAAAGGTGGTTGATGACCTTGTCCTTTGCCCGGTTCATGCTGGTGACTTCCTTTATGGCCGTCTTGAGTTCCTCCGAGTACCGGGCGTTTTCAATGGAGAGAGCCACTGTTCCGGCGACCATGCTGAGAAGTTCCACCTGTTTCTGATTAAAATCCCCCTTTTTCTTGTTGATGGCGCACAGGACCCCGATGATGCGATCCTTGCTTATCAAAGGAACAAGAAGCAAGTTTCTGGTATGATAGCCCAATATCTTGTCCCGTTCACGATGGAGTTCGGAGTCTCCTGTGGCATCCGAAACAATGATCGGTTTTCCGGTTTTTACCACCTCCCCCGCCACGAGGCTGTCGATGGGGAATTTCATTTCCTTCACCCTTCTCTGGGTGGTCATGTCGTCGTAGGAGGCGCCGATGAAAGAGAGTTCCTTCATCGCCACATCCGCCAGCACCACAAGCGCCCCTTCCGTTTCAATGAGCTGTTTCACTTCGCTGCTTACGAAATCCAGGAGTGTATCGAGATCGGGATATTTGGGCAGCGCGAGGCTTATTCTGAGAAGCGCTGCGTTTGTGCGATAGGCTTTTCTGATATCCTCTGAAAAGCGCGCGTTTTCAATGGAGGGGGCAACAGCGCCCGATATCATGCTCAGCAGTTCCACGTCTGTCTGGTCGAAGTTCCCTTCCTTCTTGTTTCTGGCGCACAGCACGCCCAGGATTCGATCTCCGCTCCGAAGGGGAACATCCACCATGTTTCGGGTATGAAATCCGATTTTTTTGTCCACTCCTTGGTAGAAAAGGGGTTCTTTTGACGTATCATGGACAATGATCGGCCGGCCTGTTTGTGTCACTTTTCCCGCGATGCTCCTGTTCAGGGGGAAATGCATCTTTCTGGATTTTTTCTGGGCGATGGTATCGTCGTATACGGCGCCAGAGTAATAGAGCTCCTGCTTTTCCTCATCCAGTAGCGCAATCATGGCGCTTTCCGTATTCAGAAGGTCCTTGATTTCATTGCTCACATATTGCATCAGGTCTTCCAGATCGGGGTATTCCGGCAAAGCCGTACTAATCCGAAGGATGGCTTCGTTGTTCCTGGCAATTCTTTTTTCTTTGGTGATATCTCTGAGGATGACAAGTTCTCCGCCATGTTCTCCTTCTGCTTCAGAATAGATGCCCGCTCTCATAATGACGTCCAGCACCCGGCCGTCTTTTGTCAATCGCCTGGTCTCGTGGCGAAGAATGATCTTTTCTTTGAGCAGTTTTTGAATCATGGCGCCGGTTTCTTCTCGAATGTCCGGGGGTGTGTAGGGAATGGTTTTTCCATCCAGTTCGGCAAAGGTCCACCCGAAAGTTTCCGTAAAAGCAGGATTCAGATAAAACACCCTCCCATCCAGGGTGAAGACCGCTATGGGGTAGGGAATAAAATCCAGGAGCGTTCGCATGAGACTTTCGGATCTTTGGAGTTTTTCCTTGGCCCGTTTTTGCTCCGTTATGTCCTGGAGGGTTTCAACGGCTCCGATGATGTTGCCCTCGTTGTCTATAAGAGGAGAAGCTGTGAAAAAAATCCATTTCTCTCCTGTTCTCAGGTTACTAAACAGTCTTTCCGCTTCATATCCGTTTCGATTGACTGCGGACTTATGGCTCTTCCCGCTGTAATAACCGGCAACTTCCTCTTCAGAAGCCCCATCTGCCATAAGATCCGCCATGGTGGGCCTTTCAGATGCATAAAAGGGAAGCCACTGTCTGTTGGTTCCTAAAATTTCGTCAGCGGAGATGCCTGTAAGATTTTCATACGCCTTGTTTACATGGGTAAGGATATGCTTATCACTAATGGCAAAGGCCGGGATGGAGATTTCGTGAAGAATCTGTGATAACCAGTCTTTCTCTTGGCGCAGTTTCTCTTGTTCCGCCTGCTGTTGAGCGAGCCGTTTTTCCAGGTCTCTGATTTTTTCCTGCATTTCGCTGAAGCCGGGTTTATTGGTCATGAAACATTCTCCGGAGAAACTGATAAAAATGTTTTTAACGTATAGCCTGTCAGTTCTTTGATACAAGGCTATGAGAAATTTTTCAAGCTTTGTTTGGATTCTGAACAGTCTATTACGGCTTTCTCCGATTTTCGGGCCATGGTTTTGAAAAATCACATCTTAAAATTGACACTCGAAGCGAATTTCATTATATACTGCCTAAACAAAAGAATTTGGATGCCGACGACAGCAGAATATCTCTGAGTTTTTTAACAAAACGGAGGGAAAGATAGAATGAAATGCCCACACTGTGAAAAGGAATTGTCTGGTTCGCTTTGTCCCGAATGTGGAGAAGGCGTGCTTGAAGGCGCAAACTACTGTATGGCGTGCGGTGCGCCTCTTGCAGAGGGATTGGCCCATGTTGCGGAGGAAGATGGATTTTTGGATGACAATGATGATTTTGATCTGGAAAGTCGGGTGCTTTGTCCTGACGGCTCCTGTACTGGAATTATCGTTGACGGGTTATGCACAGAGTGCGGGCGGGCGCCCGGTGATGTGGAAGCAACGGATGACAAGTTGGTTGAGGCATCGGAGGATAAGTCTGAAGAGGCAACGGAAGAGAAAGCCGATGAAAAACCAAAGAGCGACGACAAGAATGCGTAAGGGGTTTTTTCATGTATGAATTGAAAATCATATCCCAGTTCGCGGCCGCCCATCAGTTGCGGGAATTTCAAGGGGGATGTGAACGACTGCACGGGCATAACTGGAAAGTTGAAGTGTTTGTTCAAGGGGAAGACCTTGGAAAAGATGGTCTTCTGGTTGATTTCAAGGAGATTAAAACGGAAACCAACAGGATACTGGATGAACTGGATCACCGGTTTTTNAACGATATGGNGCCTTTTACTGCTGTAAATCCGTCCTCGGAGAATATCGCCCGTCATATTTTTGAAACCCTTTCAGCCCGGTTTGGTGGGGAGAGGGTCAAGGTCAGCAAGGTTACCGCCTGGGAGTCTGATTCCGCCTGCGCCAGTTATTTTGAGTGAGGACAACATGAAGATCTGTGCCATTATTCCTGCCAGGTATCAATCAAGCCGCTTTCCCGGAAAACCGCTTGCGCTTATTTCAGGGAAACCAATGATTCAGCACGCCTATGAGCGTGCACTGGCATGTCCGGAGCTTTCTGACGTATGTATTGCGACGGATGATTCCCGTATTACAGACTGTGTTAACGGCTTTGGGGGAAAAGCGGTGATGACCTCAGTGAATCATCGTTCGGGTACTGACCGGATTGCCGAAGCCGCCGCCGAACTGGGGCTGATGGATGACGATATTGTGGTCAATGTTCAAGGGGACCAGCCCTCGTTTCATCCGTCCGTGGTGACGGATCTCGTCAGGCCTCTCNTGGAGGANGCATCTATCCCCATGAGCACATTAAAGTGCAGAATCAGGGAAGGGTCGGATGTGCACAATCCCAATCATGTCAAGGTGGTTACCGATCGGCAGGGCTTCGCGCTCTATTTTTCCCGATACCCTGTTCCTTTCTGCCGGGACGGGGGGGGCGCCGGGAACCATTATAAACACCTCGGTTTCTACTGTTTCAGGATGGATTTTCTGAAGCGCTTTTCAGGGCTTTCCGAGGGGACGTTGGAATCGCTGGAGAAACTGGAGCAGTTGCGGGTACTGGAACACGGGTTCAAGATAAAGGTGGTGGAAACCCTGTACGATTCCATCGAAGTGGATGTTCCGGAAGATATCGGGAAGATCGAAGCATCCCTTCGCTCTTCCCGATTTTAGAAAAACCTAATCTCTGAAGATTGTGGCTGCCAGTTCGATATCTTCGGGGCAGAACACGAACAGCGCCTTGTTCTCTCCCGGGAGAGCCGAACCGTAGACATAGTTGATGTTGATCCCTTCCTCTCCGAATTTTCTGGCCATCTCCGCAAGGGTTCCGGGTTTATTCTCTATCTCCAGTGCAATAACGGGCATGATGTCGAACAGATAACCCTCTTTGGAAAAGTAATCCATGGCCTTGTCCGTATTTTCCACCAGGAGTCGTATCAGGGCATGGTCGACCGAGTCTTTCTTCATGGAGCCGTAACTTGCCGCCGACGCCACTCTTTTCAATGATTTTCCCCTTGCCTTGAAGAGTTCCTGAACATAGGCGGATGCATCCTGGATGGTGAGCGCATCGATATTGATCCCGGCATCCGACAGCATGCCGGTCAGCTTTCCCAGTTCCCCCGGGACGTTCTTAAGAAAGAGCGATATCTCGGTTCTTACCATTAGTTATCTCCTTTCCTTATTTGAGGAAGATCAACGGCTCCAGCGCTGTACCCTTTAAAGTATTTCAGGAAATCTGAATCGGTCGACAGGAGGAGTGAACTCTCCTTGTCCATGGTCTTATCGTACACGTCAAGTGATTTGATGAATGAATAAAACTCCGGCCCCTTTTCATAGGCGTGGGCGTAGATCAGCGTGGATTCGGCATCGGCCTTTCCCATGACTTCCTGGGCGGTTCTATAGGCTTCGGAAGTAATTCTTTTCAGCTCTTTTCCCCTGTTTCCTTCAATGATCCGCGCCTCCCCTTCGCCCTCGGATCGAAATTTCTGGGCGATCTGCTTTCTTTCCGCAATCATTCGGTCATAAACCGATTTACGGACCTGCTCCACATAGTTGAGCCTTTTGATTTGAACATCCACCAGTTCTATGCCGAAATCCTTCAGTTTGGGCTGGGCCTGTTCCATGATGCCGCGCGTAATTTTTCCTCTCCCTGTTGTGACATCTCCCAGGATTCTCTCTTCATCGGCGCGATCTACGCCCATTTCAAATTTGTCCAGCTCACGGTTGCTGTTTCTGACTGTTTCGATAAGGGGGTAAGAGGTCACGAAATTTCTTACCGCCGGATCGATGATATCATCCAGCCGGGCCAGTGCGCCCGTTACGTTGTTGACTGTCTGGAAAAACATGAGGGGGTCCACGATTTTCCATCGTGCAAACGTATCCACGTAGAGAAAAGTCTTATCCAGAGTGGGAACCTGGCCTGCATCGCCGTCCCATTCCAGCAGGTTCTTCGGGAAATAGTTCGCCTGCTGTATTACGGGAATCTTGAAATACAGTCCCGGTTGCAGTTTGGCCTTTCCGATCGATTTTCCAAACTGGGTAATGACGACCTGTTCCGTTTCATCGACTACATAGGCGCCGGAAAAAATGGCGATCAGGATGATAACCAGCGGGATGATCAGGAGTTTCATTTTCATTTTTTGCCTCCTTCAGTTCTTCCGAGGTTGAGCAGGGGAAGAACGTTGTTCTGGTCTGCATCAACAATATACTTGCTTCCCAGTTTCGGCAGGATTTCCTGCATGGCTTCAAGATAAAGGCGTCTTCGCGTAACATCTTCGGACTTGGAATAAGCCAGGTAGCGTTCCGTGAATCTGGCCGCGTCTCCTTTTGCCCTGTTGACGCGGTCGAGGGCATACCCTTCCGCATCTTTAATGGTCTTCTCCGCATTTCCCTTGGCAGCGGGAATTACCTTGTTGTAGGCCTCTCTGGCCTGGTAGACCATTCGTTCTTTTTCCTGGACAGCCTGATTTACTTCATTGAATGAGGGCTGAACCGGTTCAGGGACATTGGTCTTTTTCATTTCAACGGTGACCACTTTGATTCCGGTCTCGGCTTCATCAAGAAGTTTCTGTAAGAGTGCGGCGTCTTTAATGGCTAATTCTTCCCGCTTGCTGATCACTTCGTTGATACTGCTGTCGCCTACGATCAGGCGCATGCTCGATTCTGCAAGATCTCGGAATGTGGCCCTGATGTTGTTGACCTTGAACAGGTAATCATAGGGGTTTTTTATTCGATATTGCACAATCCAGGGAACCACTGCCACGTTGAGGTCTCCCGTCAGCATGAGGGCTTCGTTGTCATAGGAAGTGCCGGATGCATATCGCGTACGCACTCCCGCCTCCAGTGTCCGAAATCCGAATTCCTCCTTGAATACGTATTTCACTTTTACTTTGGTAACTTTTTCAATCCCTTTCGGGAGTTTGAAGTTCAACCCCGGCTGTGTGGTTCTGATATACTTGCCAAATCGTTGAACGATTCCCACTTCATCTACCCCAACGGTGTAAAAACAGCTCGATCCCAGAAAGAGGATGACAATCACTGCAACAATAAGCCATGATCCGCCGGGAAATTTTGCCCTGGCGCCTTTTATCTTTTCCAGAACCTCATCCATGCTGTGTGGGGCGCCTGAGCCTGGCTGCCCGCCGCCCCCCTTCTTTCTTTGCTCCTGTAACTTGTCCCAGTCCCAAGCCATGCGGTTTCTCCTTGGTTAAATGAACCTTATCATGTGATCGATTCTTTTCATTTTCGATGTTCGACGCTCTTGAAAAGTGTATGTAAAAACAAAAAGGATATAGGTAAAACCGCGTGAGGTCAAGAAATATCGGAAGGATGTGAAGGAATGCATAACTTATTTTTGACAGTTCAATAGCTTTTGTGATAGATGACACGGAGAAATACCTACGTTCAGAGGATTTACGGAAAAGCCCACGATCTATTTCGGTCCGGAGGATTTGGCCTCCACACGTTTTGTGGCTCTTGAAACGCGGGAAGGGTTGAAAGTTTGGAGAAGGCAGTTTCAATGGCGCCCAGCACCCCTGCGAATACAGCGGAACGTTCCTTAAGAATGGTTTTTTTCTGTGCATTTCTGATGCTTTGCCTGTTTTTACAGATTCTTATCTGTGATAAGGGGCACGGGGCCGAGTCGACCCCGGTTGCGATTGAGGGGGAAAACGGAGAGAACAAGGAAACGGAATTTAGCCTGGGCGCCTGGTTTGCGTCTTTTTTCAGCAAACACATTTCACCGGTGGATGGAAGCAGATGTCCCAGCGAGCCTTCCTGTTCTTCCTATAGTGCGCAGGCATTTAGAAGGCACGGGTTTGTCATGGGTTGGCTGATGACCGTTGACAGGTTGATTCACGAGTCGGATGAGGACAAGGTTTCCCCTGTAGTGGTTCGAGATGGAAAAGGCAAGATTATAGACCCTCTGGAAAATAACGACTTCTGGTGGTATTCGGAGAATAAGGCAATTGAAGACCGTTAATCTGCATATTCTGATTTTAATTTTTCTGGGAAACCTTCTGCTCCCCGCGGGCGTTTATGCAGAACAGCTTGTCATCGATGGGGACAGGCAGTTTGAATTTGGTCGTGAGCTCATGCATGATGGAAAATACGAACCGGCTGTCAAAGAATTTGAGCGGTTCACGCATTTCTTCCCGGATGACCGAAGAGTTCCATCGGCCCGTTATCTGACCGGGGTCTGTTACCTGCGGCAAGGGCGATACAAGGATGCCAGACAGGTTTTCACGGAAATCTTCAGCTCTAATCCGGACGGGGAATTTGCCGGCAAGTCCGTATTCATGATGGGGGAGACCTATTATGAGGAGGGGTTTCCTGAAAAGGCTGAATACTTTTTTTCGGAAGCAGCTAAAAAATATCCTTCATCTGATTTAAAAAATGCCGCCTTTTACAGGCTGGGATGGGCCAGAATGCGGGAGCACAGGTGGAAGGAAGCGTCTGAGGAGTTCGGCCGGGTTGAAAAAGGCAGTTCTCTCTACGACAGTGCGCAAGCCCTTGCAAAACAAAGCCTTAAGGGAGAGCTTCTGCCAAGCAAAGATCCCGTGACTGCGGGTGTGATGGCAGGAGTCGTTCCCGGATTAGGGCACGTGTATCTTTCGCGATATAAGGATGCTGCGGTTGCGTTTCTCTTGAATGGGCTTTTCATATGGGCGACGGTGGAATCGTTCCAGCAGGACCACAATGTGCTTGGCGGCATCCTGGCCTTTTTTGAGCTTGGNTGGTATGCCGGAAACATTTACAGCGCGGTGAACGGGGCTCATAAATATAACCGGAAAGTGCGGGATGATTTCAGCAAATCGTTCAGGGACAGGCTGGATCTAAGAATTCTTACGTCCAGGAAAGGGCCGGAAGGGGTCCTTCTGACATTTCAATTTTGATGATCATAATTTAAGGAGGCAGCAGGAATGAAAAAACTGGGAATTCTGGTGTTAATGGGACTATTTCTGGCCGGATGTGGTGCGGCAGCCAAGGAATCCGGTTTCTGGGAACATGACACCATGTATAAAAACTGGGACCATCTGAACTACAGCTTGTTCGGATACAAGGCTCCGACCCCGCAAGCCGGTCAGGAATCCAAAAAGCAGGACTGGTGGGGAATTCCCCAGCAGGGTGTGGTGATCGCAGAATAATAAACGGGAAAAGTGCCTGCCGGTCCCTGGAGGGATTCTTCAAGGACCGGTAAGGGCTCCCGAAATCTTCTCGAAATTATCCAGGAGGGTGAAAAACCCATCACCCGGGGCGTTTCCCACGTGCCCCAGTATCCCGTAGCCTTCTGCTTTTTCCTCCACTTCTTCCTCGGATGCGTCCGTTAACAGAATCGTCGAAGTCATAGGGGAACGTTTTACCACTTCCTCCATCAGCTGAAATGGAGAATAACCATCTTCGGTTTCGCCTAAGATGATCAAAGGAATGGTTTTTCCTCCTAACTGCTCGATCATCTCCTCTCTCGTGGATAAGATGCTCGGCGCATAAACTCTCTTCTCCAGGAGCTTACCTATCTGCATGGCCTTTTCCTGATCCTTTTCAACGATGACCGTGCGGTATTTTTTTTCTTCCGTCATAATAAAAACCTCCAGTATTTGTTTTCTCTTAAGTTATTTCCTTCACGGATCGGCCTTTTTATTCGATCCGGTTCCGATCTCTTTTCTCCATAGATACAGGGCGATTCCCGTTGCCATGGCGGCGTTCAGGGAATCCACATCTTTTCTCATGGGGATGCAAATGCTTGTTGTGTTGCGAAGGCTGTCAGGCAATCCCGGTCCTTCCAGGCCGGGAACCAGGCAGAAAGAAGGAGGAAACCGGAAATCCTCCACATCCTGCCCTTTGGGTGAAAGGGTGACGATCTGTTGTGTGCCCGTGCATTCAATTTCAGCCAATTCAGGTCCCTTGAAGAGGGGGACCCGGAAGAGGTTGCTCCCTGCCGCCCTCAGTGCCCTTGGATGAAATGGGTGGGCAGACTCTTTCATCATGACTACCCTTGACACGCCGAATGCCGCCGCGGTTCGAATAACCGCCCCCACATTGGCGGGGTCCTGAAAAGGGATCAGGAGCGTGCAACCGTGGGTTCTTACTCGGGCGTTGAAGTCAGGCAAAGGGGGGACTTTTACCAACAGAAGCGGGCGTCCTGTGTTGAAAAGGTCTATCCGGCGAAAAAGATCCGGACTGAGAGCGAAGGAAGGAATTCCGATTTCCGTTTCGAGCGGCAACTGTTCAAAGGTTGCGCAGGTTATGATCCCGGTGCATTTTTCCGGAAAATCTCTCAGGACTTCTTTTGTCTGTTTTGGACCGGAAAGGATGGCGACCCCCCCCTTTTTTATCCCATGGGCGCTTGTCAGTTTTAAAAAGGATTTAAAGGTTGGATTATCCGCACTGCAGATCTTTTTTTCTCTCATTCCTTCAGCCCTTCGATAATCCGGTTCCTCATCGTTTCGGTCGATTCTTCTTTAAAATTATAAAATAAGAGAAGCAGTCGCAGGAATTTGATGGCCAGATTCCGGTCTTTCAGGGCTTCTTCGGTGGTAAGGTGGTCGCTCGTATCATAGAAGGACTTTAAACTGAAAAAGAGTTCGGCTGTGTGGATTGGGTCTGTATGGGACTGCCTGTATTTTAAAATGTTCTCTAAAAGCTCTTCCAGGGGTTTTCTGTAGCGGGTTGCCATCCTGTAATTATAATAGTGGATTTCCCTCTCTGTCCCATGTTCTTTCGGGGCAAACTGCTCGATCTTATGGACAAGCAGTTCGAAAAGATCCCCTGGTTTTGCTTTCTTTCCGGGTCGTATCAGCGTCGAAAACAGGTTAAATCCCACGGGTTCATTCTCCGCTTATTACACGGCCTTTTATGTTTTTGACCGCTTGAAAAAGGAAAAAAGCCGTTCCCGCGACCAGTATAATGGTTGCGCCGGAGGTGAAGTTGTATTTATAGGAAAGCCAAAGTCCGAAAAATGTGAAACAGATACCAAGAAGTGAGGACAGGGCCATCATCTGTGCAAGAGAGCGTGTGTATCTTTCCGCAATGTAGGGTGGAATAGTCAGCAGGGCAATCGTCAGAATCAGACCTACTGCCTTGATGATCATGACAATGCTAAGGGCGGTCATCCCCAGGAGGAGAAAATAGAGGAATTTGACAGGGATTCCTACGATAAATGAAAACTCTTCGTCGTAGGACATGGCGATGAATTCTTTATAAAAAACGAAAACTGCTATGAGTATTACCGTGTCTAAGGGCGCCATGAGCCATATGTCAGCCTTTGATACTGTAAGGATGCTGCCGAAAAGATAGCTCATCAGGTCTGTGTGATAGCCCGGTGTCAGGTCTATGAACAGGATTCCCAGCGCCATCCCCACAGCCCACAGCACTCCGATAACGGTATCCGCCCGGTGTTTGTTCTTGAAACTGACGGCGCCCATAATCATGGCCACTCCCACAGCAAAAACCGCAGCCCCCAGGGAAGGGGACAGACCCAGAAAAAAAGCAAGCCCGATCCCGCCGAAAGCCGAGTGGGCAATGCCGCCCGAAATAAATACAATTCGGTTCACTACGATAAGACTTCCGATAATACCGCACGAAATGCTCACGAAAACACCTGCAAGAAGGGCATTTCTCATGAATTCAAATTGAAGGGCATCCCACATGTTATTCCCTCTCGTGCGTGGAAAGTACCCGGTGGGGCAGACCGTGGGCGATCAGGTCCACGGGACACTGGTAGGCGGCATCAATCATTTCCGCGGAAATCTGTTTGTCGCTGTGAAAGGTAAGGGAGCGGTTTACACAGGCTACCGATTTAACATGCCGTGATATGACCCCCAAGTCGTGGGTAATGGTAACGATAGTGACTTTCTCATTCAACTGGTGGAGAAGATCGAACAGGTTTGTCCCGAATTCCAGATCCACACTGGCGGTGGGTTCGTCAAGAAAGAGTATTTCCGGATCCGTTGCCAGGGCCCTGGCTATAAAAACCCTTTGCCTCTGGCCACCGGAAAGCTTTCCGATGGATACACGTCGGTGTTTCCACATCCCCACCTTCTTTAACGCGTCTTCAGCCCTTGGGAAATCTTCCCCGGAATACCATCTTCCGATACGGGATCGGGATAACCTTCCCATCAAGGCCACATCCAGAACGGAAATGGGAAATGTGATATTGAAATCAATGTTCTGGGGTACATAACCGATACGGTGTTTGACATGGTGCGGGGGTTCCCCCAGGATTTCGATATCGCCTCTGTCAGGCTTGATTAACCCTAACATGAGCTTGAGCAGCGTTGTTTTTCCACTTCCGTTGGGGCCTATGATTCCCAGAAAATCACCCTGTTTCAACGTGAAGGTAACGCTTTCGAGAACTGGAGTTGTTTCATAGGAAAAAAAAACTTCTTTCATTTCGATGGCTGGAATATTCATAAGCCCTAAGGTTTGAGGCTCTCCTTCAGGCTTTCAATCGCTTCCTTGATGACTTTTTCGGCTACCTTGGCCATGGTTTCACGGACAGCCTTTTCAACAACTTCCCTTATTAACGCCTCGATTCTTTCTTCTGTCATGCCCGGCAATCCTTCAACCGGGATGGAGCCCAATGGGCCACAGGTCCTGCCTTCCTGCTCCAGTTTGGACATGATTTCTTCCAAATCCTCATCAGGAAATTCGGCGGAGGCCTCGGGATAAGGTTCTTCATGCGTTTCGAAATCAAAATCCGAGGAGGTAAGGGAGTCTTCTTCACTGTCTTGATCCGGATCGGGCATGTTTTCCGAAAGGATTTTCATTTCCTTTGTCAATTCATCCAGGTCAATCTCCGAACGGTTGTCCAAAAGTCTTTCCTCTTCCCGTTCAGGAGGACCGGCAGGGGAATAGGGACTGTTGGGCAGAGCTTCCTTCCTGACGACATCTATGAGTTCTATGACTTCGCTTTCGTCTGAAAGGGTTAAGCCTGAAAAGCGGACCTCGTTCCGGTCCTTTTTATCATTTCCTGTTGAACCATTGCCTGTAATCATGATGGGCCCCCGAATGATTAAGTGAAAGCCGACAAAACCGTATGAGTTGAAAAATAGCATACAGGCGGTGAGCTGTCAAGGTTTTTTGAATGGGGACTATTTATTGTATCTATTTGTAATGTAAGATGAATATATTCGATATGGGTCGTGTGAGACTCTTCGTTCTCTTGCCTTGCCTGTTTCAGCGCATTTATTTCTGGTTGACCACATAGATGCCGAGGCTGACAAATAACAGGGATAATCCAAGGCGGAGGGTTGCGGGTTCATGCAGAAAGAGTATGCCTGAAATGGTTGCAAAGACCGGCGTGAGGAAAGTAAATCCGGAGATGCGGCTGATCGGGTACGAATATACCAGATAGAACCAGAAGAGATAGCTGATGAAAGCAACGATGATGCCCTGAAACAGGATGGAAGAAAGGATCAGGACGTCCACATGACGGATGGGTGTTTCCCCGAACAACATGCTCAGAGCGAAAAGGATCGGGATTGAAAAAATCGTTTGATAAAAAAGGGTATGATGATGGGTTACTTTTCCCACCAGTCTCCTTCTGATAAAGATCGTGGTGAGGGCCCACAGAATGGCTGCCGCGATGGCAAACAGATCGCCTGTCAACTCGACAAAGGATGGCAGGCCCACGTGTTTGCTCAAGAGAATGACGATGCCGAAAAAGGACAGGAGAAGCCCCAGACCCTTTGCAACAGTGATTCGATCTCCTTTTAAGAAAAAGTTTGCGCCCAGGGTGTGGAAAAAGGGGGAAGTATAAAGAAGTATAGATGCTGAAGAAACGGTTGTGAAAACAAGAGAAGAGAAGAGAAAAGCAAATTCCACACCGAAGAGGACCCCAACGGCGACTCCATCCAGGATACTTCCCGGGAAGAGACGCATCCCTTTTGACTTCATCCAGACGGCCAACCCCAGCCCGGCGATCACGGATCGGATTCCGGCGCAGAATATCGGGTCGATCCCGGCCGTACTGACTTTGATGGCCACCGAGTTTACGCCCCAGAGAATACAGAGCCCGGTGAGCAGGGCCATCGCTTTGACGTCGAGGGTTTCTCTTGAAGTCATTCCGCGCCTGACGGCAACCAAAAAGGTCTCACGCGAAGGCGCAAAGACGCGAAGTATTTGAAAGCAGCTTTTTTTTGGGTTCCTTTGCGAATCATTACTTTTCCGCTCTTCGTCCTTCTTCGCTCCGTATCTCTCTTCGCAGGAGTTTCCCCACCTTGGATTTGGGGAGCATGTCCCGAAACTCGATATACTGGGGCACTTTATAGCCGGCAAGCCGACCCCTGCACCACTTTATGAGGTCGTAGCCGGTGATTCCCTTGACGTCCTCTTTCAGGACCACAAAGGCCTTGATTCGCTCTCCCACCTTGGGATCCGGGATCCCCACGGCACAAGCGCCGACAACCGCGGGATGTTCCTGGAGTGCCGACTCGATTTCCGAGGAGGAAACCCTGTAGCCTTTATGTTTTATGGTATCCACGGTTCGATCCACGAAATAGAGATACCCATCCTTATCCATGGATACGATATCGGCGGTGCGATACCACAGGGCCCCATCTATCTCAATGAAAGAAGCAGCCGTTTCCTCCGGCTTGTTCCAGTATTGGGTCACCATCTTTTCCGAGTGGACGAGAATTTCTCCCGGCTGGCCTTCAGGGACCGGCTCAAGAGTATCGGGGGCAAGCAGTTTTATCTGTTTGCTGGCAAGGACTTTTCCCATGCTTGTGGGCGGGTTTTCCTGGTCGGTAGGGCACATGGAGACTCCGCCGCAGGTCTCGGTGGCTCCGTATCCCTGGTAAATGGGGTTCTGGAATTTTCTGCGCCAGCGTTGGTTGATTTCCAGCGGAAGGACATCTCCGCCGTTAAAACAGTATTTCAGGGAACCGAGATCGTAAAAGTCGAGGCGGTCGTGTTCCAGCATCATCCTGTACAGGGTGGGTACGCCGATCAGGGTCCTGGCCTTGAACCGCTGTGTGGAATCAAATATGGCGTCAAGGTTTACTTTGGGCATCAGGATAATCGCCCCACCCACTAAAAGGGTGCTCAGGGCGCAGGTCTGGCCGAGAATGTGAAAGAGGGGCGCGGAACCGAGGACCACATTTTCCGCCGGCGAAAAAAGGTGCTTGGGAACCATGACCTGCTCCATGGCGGATTCCAGATAAAGGCCATGGGAAATGGGGACTCCCTTGGGGTCCTTGGTGGTTCCCCCGGTATAAATCAGCTCCATGACGTCGCTTCCCCCCTGTGTTGCGGGAGGGAGTGGTTCTCCCTTGGCCTTTGTCATCTTGCTGAAAGAAAGCGTATTTGCGTCCCTTTCCGTTTTCCCTTTGGGGACCCGGTCAAATGCCCAACCAAATGCCGTTTTCCACCATGGGAGAAGGTCCGTCAGTTTGACGACAACTACCTTCTCAATGCTCGTATCGGGAATGGCCTGTTTGACATATCCGTAGTTGGTATCCGAACAGACAATGCTTCCGGCGCCGCTGTCATTGCCGATGTAACGCAGGTCGTGGGCGGTGTATATGGGCGTGATCGGAACGGCTACGGCGCCTGCCCTCTGTATACCCAGCCAGGCAATCACCCAGTGTACGCTGTTGGGGATGTACAGGATGACTTTTTCACCCTCCGCCACGCCCTGCTTTCTCAAAGAGGCAGCGAAATTTTCCGTGAATTCGAGGATGTCTCCATAGCTGAAGCAGGTCCCAAGATAGATGATTGCGGTCTTGTTCCGGAACTTTTCCGCAGCCGAGGCAAACGCTTGAGAGACATTGTCGGGTTGGTTTTCTGTGTCCATAAAATTAAATTCCGAAATAGGCTGACTTTACTTCCGGGTTATCCATCAGTTCCTTCCCTGTTCCCGTCAGAGTCAGCATGCCGTTTTCGATAATATAGCCGAAATCAATCATCGGTAGAACCGGCCTTGCGAACTGCTCGCTGATGAGCACGGTGATTTGTGATTCACTTCCCAGGACTTTAATGGCGTTCACCAGCAGGGTCTGCATCATGGGGCTGAGTCCCAGAAGGGGTTCATCCAGGAGCAGGAGTTCCGGGCGGGCTACGAGGGCCATGCCTACAGCTAACATCTGCTGTTCTCCCCCGCTCATGAAACCCGCCTTTCTGCGCTTCAGGTGGACCAGTGCCGGAAACAGGTTGAAAACAAACTGAAGCATTTCCTGTGTGCTTTGTCTTTTTTGCAGATATCCCGCAATTTTGAGGTTTTCAAGCACATTGCTTTCAGGAAAGATAGGGTGCCTCTCCCGGCAGAGTACGATGCCCTTCTTTACCCTGTTGCTCGGGCTGGTTTCCGTGATGTCTTCTCCCTTGTAGGATATCTGCCCATACACGGTAATTCGCTCTCCGCCTTTTCTTTTTTCCTTGATCCGCATGTCTATGATCAGGCCTGAAAGGGCATTCATCAGGGTGGTCTTCCCGGCACTGTTGGAGCCGATAATCCCGATGACCTGTTTTTCCTCGACCTCCATGCTGAAGTCATTAAGAGCCACGGCGTTTTCAAAAAAGATCATTAAATTTTTGACTTCAAGCATGGACATGGCTTTTCATCTACACCTCACTGCCCAGGTAGGCCTCTTTTACCGAAGGATCTTCCATCACTTCCGTGGACGGGCCTTCCGCGATCTTCCGGCCGTAGTTCAGGACCATGATCCTGTCTGCAATCCTGAAGAGTTCTTTCAACCTGTGTTCGATCATGATAATGGTCTTCCCCTGGGCACGCAATTTTTCAATGATGGGAACGATGCCCGCTACCTCGGCCAGGCTGAGGCCGGAGAAAAGTTCATCCAGAATAATCAGGTCCGGTCTCAGGGCAATGCTTTTTGCAAGTTCCAGCCGCTTGAGATACCCCTGTGGCAATGCGCTTGCCGCTTTGTAGGATACATGGGCATCCCGCTCAAACCCCACTTCTTCCAGCAGATCCAGCGCAACGGCGTCCCTTGCCCCATACTTGCCTCCCGCCAGTTTCTTTACCCTGGGTGAATAAAGGGGAACGATCAGGTTCTTATAGGCGGGAAGTTGATAAAAAGGCTTGACCATCTGGAAGGTCCTGGAGATTCCGAGATCCACTATTTTGTATGGGGGTTTGCCTGTAATATCCGTTCCCCTGAAAACAATGTTTCCGGATACGGGTTTTACAAACCCGGTAATGAGATTGACAAGGGTTGTTTTCCCGGACCCGTTCGGGCCGATGACGCCCAGGAGCTCTCCCTCTTTGAGGTCGAAGCTGATCCCGGTAACCGCCATGACTCCCCCGAAGGTTTTCGTGAGGTCCGATACTTTGAGCAGGGTAGATCCGGATTTCATTCGACTTCCACCCACCTTTCCAGCTGGTGATACTTTCGCTGTACGTAGGAGAAGATCCCCTCGGGAACGCCCACCACGAAAATGACCAGAAAAAGGCCATAAAATACAATTCTGAGGGCGCCTAAAGCACGAAGCATTTCGGACAGGGGCACCAGGATGAATGCTCCAAGCATGGGTCCCGCAAAAGTTCCCGTGCCACCCACCACGGCCGCGGCGACGGGCATGATGGAGTAATCAAGGGCAAACCCCGGCATACCCGCAAACATGTCCAGGTGGGTCACAAAGGCGCCGGCAAAACAGCCGACGGATGCGCCCATGAAAAGGACCTGGGCTTTGTACCAGTAAATATTTAGCCCCGCATTCATCACGGACCGGTCATTGTCGTTGATGGCTTTGATAACCAGGCCGTAATCGGAGGCCATGATTCTTCGAAAGCCGAACAGGGCGCACAAAAGAGCAATCTCTATGACATAGAGAGCCGTCATCTGATTGGGAAATGGGGTGAGGCCCGTAAGTCCTTCCGTTCCGCCGAATATTCTGGTCGCTTCCACCAGCCTGCCAAACATGAGGGGAAGAACCAGTGTCACCATGGCGAAATAGATTCCTCGCAACCTGAGGACAGGCAGGAGGATGAGCATGCACAGTGCCCCGCCCACCAGGGTGGCGATGGGGATGGTAAACAATGGACTCACGCCCCAGTAATAATTCAGGA
>DUZB01000011.1 GCA_013349725.1 Deltaproteobacteria bacterium
GCTTGGTTCTAACGTGGTCCATTAGATTTATTTTCTTACTCATAATCTTAATCGTAATCATAATCGGGCAGCTCTAAAATAGGCTGTAAAAGAGTAAGATTATGACCTTCCGAACGTACTCTCGACTAATTGGATCAAGTGGGCGAAATTAGAACCAAGCCCAGAAAACGCCGACCCGTCCTATCGATCCCGTCATTCATTGTGCAGAAGCGCATCCAGAAAAACTAAGGCTTCAGGAGGAGTGGAAGTGAAATTGACTCTGAACGTTGGAGGATTTTCCTGGAGGTTCCGGATGACTTTGGCATAAAGGTCCGAAGCGACCTCTTGGCCGTCGGAATCAAGCAAGGATATTTTCATGTTTGACAGCTTGTCCACAGCCACATTCCCACGAATCTCCGCCTCATTCCCTTTCAGCTTCACCAGAACGCCTCCGTGGAGATCCGCTCCTGAATGTTTTCCTTCGAGAATGGTGAACAGTATAGATACGGGCTGCTTCAACTCCTGCAGAACCGTTTCTATCTTTTCAGGCAGAAAAACATTAAAATCTCCTCTTATTCCACCCACTTCATAAATCGTAATGGGGTTTTTTACACCTTTGGGCATGACTTCTATTCGATCATCTATCCTGAGAAGATGTTCGCCGCATTCCTCCAGGGTATTCTCTGAAATAAAAATCTGGCCTCCAACAGTGTAAGATTCAATACGCGCGGTAAGGTTCACATTTCTACCCACCACACCGTATTTCATTCGTTTTTTCGAGCCGATATTTCCTACCACTAATTGCCCTGAATTGATGCCGATCCCCTGATGAACTTCCGGATAGCCCTTTTCTCTGCAACGACGATTCACCTCTGCCATGGCATTCTGCATCTCAATCGCACAGGCCACGGCGCGCTTGGCGTCATTTTCCCGCAACACCGGGGCGCCGAAAAGTACAAAAATGGCATCACCGATAAACTCATCGATAGTCCCCTGGTATTGGAGAATGATCTCTGTCATGGTTTCCAGATAGATATTGATGATACTGACCACATCCTCCGCCGGAAGCCTCTCTCCTATGGCTGTAAATCCTCGAAGGTCCGTCATCATAATCGTAACGAACCGCTTCTCTCCTCCCAGGGCAGCCCCTTCAGGGGATTCCAGAATAGAATGGACAATGTCATCGGAAAGATACTGGCCAAACGTCTTCCGGATCACAAGATTGGCCTTTTCAAGCTGGACCTGGGCCTCCTTTCTCTGCAGATAGTTGATGTAAGCACTGGAGTGATAACGTATGCGCGCGATAATCTCCAGCCGATCAGGCAATTTAACAAGGTAGTCGTTGGCCCCCAGGGCAAAGGCCTCGGCCTTTGTGAGGGCTTCCTCCTTGCTCGATAAAACAATAAGCGGGACATGACGGGTTTCAGGATTGGCGCGATAATAACGAACCAGAGTGAGCCCATCTATTTCAGGCATAACCAGATCTTGAAGAATGACCGTCGGATGAATTCGGTTAGCCGTCTTTATGGCTTTGGTAGGATCCTGACAAAAGTGAAAATCGATGTCCCGCTCCGGCGCCAGCATGCGACGGACGGTTTCTCCGACCATGTTCTGATCGTCCACAAGCAGCACTGTAATATGATGGCTTTTTAAAGAAAACGTATCTGTCATTTCTTTTCCTGTCAACGCGGGGTAAGGGATCTGTTGAAAGACGGAAATACCGCCTCGGAGTTTTTCCTGAAAAATTCCAGGATGGCAGGGGCAATGACGCCTATGGGCAGAATATCTACCGCCGCCCCCAGTTCTTTCGCGGCCTTCGGCATTCCGTACACTACGCTGGTAGCCTCGTCCTGCGCTATGGTATACCACCCGGCACTTCGCAGTGCTGCCAGGCCCCTGGCGCCATCTCTTCCCATTCCCGTCAGCAGGACCGCGACCCCCTTTTCAGGCCAGTGGCGGGCCACACTTTCAAAAAAAAGGTCCACGGAAGGCCGGTAGGCAAGCCCTTTCGGCTCCGCCGTGTAAACGAGGGCTAATTCCTTGGTTACAATCAAATGATCATTGCTGCCTGCCAGAAAAACCGTAGCCGGTAAGGGTTTGCGGCCATGCGATGCAAGAAGCACCTTCAGGGACGTCTGGGCATCAAGCCAGTTTGCCAGACTTAAAGAAAATTCGCCGTCAACGTGTTGAACGATCACGACTCCCGCAGGCAGAGTGCCCGGAAGTCCCGCAAGCAACTCTGCCAACGCCTTGGGACCACCCGTGGAAGAGCCGATGACAATCAGAGGGGGTATATGGAAAGGAACAGGCAGCACACCGTGCCTTTCCCTGTTCAGAGGCGGCTTTCGTTTCAGCCTCCCGATGTTCGAAATTTTTTTCAAAAGCGCAACGGAGCTCTCCCGTGCGGCATCGCCGGTTCCCGCAACAGGCGTATTGATCACATCCAGCGCCCCATAACCCATGGCCCGGAATATACCGGCCGTATTTCCATCTACGGAGGACGTAACCATGAGAATCGGACAGGGAGATTTCTCCATGATTCTTCGAGTGGCCTCCACCCCATCCAGACCAGGCATGACAAGTTCCATCAGAATGAGGTCAGGGCCGTCCCTGAAGGACATATCCACGGCTTCGGATCCGCTCCCGGCAATCCAGGCTATCTCGTTGCCTGGAACACTGAGGATAATCCTTCGGAGAATCTCGACGGTTTGATTCCTGTTGTTTGCTATGGCAATACGCATGATTAGAGAAAACTCAAGGTTCCCCGATAAGATCCTCCGCTGCATTGATCAGCGAATCGTCCTGGAAGCTCCCTTTTGTCAAATAGTAGTTGGCCCCTGCTTCAAGCCCCTTGAGACGGTCTTCTTCTTTGTCCTTGTACGATACGATAATCACGGGCAAAGACTTTAATAGAGGATGTCTTTTAATATTGGAAACCAGTTCTATGCCATTCATTCGAGGCATATCCACGTCGGACACAACCATCTCGTAAGAACTGGACCTGACCGCATTCCAGCCATCCACCCCGTCAACGGCCGTTTCCACCTGGTACCCCCTGCTTTCAAGCAGCTTCCTCTCCATTTCTCGCACTGTAAAGGAATCATCCACCACCAGGATACGCTTTTTCTTTTTTACATCGGCCGTTTTTGTCAGGCTGCTCATCTTTTTGAGCCTACGCCCTGAAAGCAGATTGTCAATGGAACGGACCAGATCCTCCACATCAAAAATCAGCACAGGAGAGCCTTCAAGAGTTACCGCAACGGAACTGATGTCCGGGACTTTCCCCAGACGGGCATCGAGAGGCCTCACTACAAGATCGCATTCCCCCAAAAATTCATCCACGGCAAGACCATAGAAATTCAGTCTGTCGCTGATAACCACAACAAACAGGGCATCTCCGTCTCCTTCCCGGCCTTCCAGTTCCAGGACGCTCCGCACATCCACCAATGCGATGTTGTTGTCGTCAAACCGGAAGTACTGCCGATCTTCCACCGTATCCAGATCCTCCCTGGAAAGCTTCAGGCATCGCTCAATCCTGGCCAGGGGAAAAGCATAGGATTCTCCTGCAATTTTAACTAAAAAGGTCCTTACAACGGACAACGTAAGGGGCAATTCCATGTGGACCGTCAGCCCCTGTCCAGGCTTTGTAAAAGCGCGAACCACGCCACCCACCTCATGGGTCATATTGCGCACGACATCCAGGCCAACTCCCCGTCCCGAAATTTCGGTCACCCCCAGCGCAGTGGAAAACCCCGGGAGAAACAGGAAATCCAGCAATTCCTGTTCCGTCATCTTCTCAACCATATCCGGTCCGGCAAGTCCTTTTCGTACGATCTTCTCTTTCAGTTTAACCAGATCAACGCCGCCGCCGTCATCAGAAACGGTAACCATGAGCATTCCCGATCGATGGGTTGCCTCAAGAAGCAGCATCCCGGTCTCCGGTTTTCCGGTCTTCCCCCTCATTTCGGGAGATTCCATGCCATGATCTATGGCATTGCGGAGAAGATGGCTCAGAGGCGCGTCCAGCATCTCCAGAATATCCCTGTCCACTTCCGTCGCTTTTCCCTTGATTTCCAGTCTCACTTTTTTGCCCAGATCCCTTGCAAGATCGCGAACCATTCTGGGAAAGCCCTTCACACCATCGGAAAAGGGGCGCATCCTGACAGAAATAACTTCATGGTACAGCCTGTCGGAAAGGCCGGCGGAACTGCTGTTGAATACATCTATCTGGTTCAATTTTTCCGCCAGGATCAGGCTGCAGTCCTTGGTTTTCTGTCGGGCCTGGTTTGCAAGATCAGCCGGAAGGGAATCGGCGCCGGACTGTAGAAGCACTTCCCTGAGCTCATCCAGTACCGAAAAAAGCTCCATATGGTTCTTCTTGAGTTTCAACAGGCCTTCAGAAAAGGAAGGAAGCCACCCTGCGTTTACAACCACTTCTCCCGCCTGTCCGATCAGACGCTCAATTTTTCCAGCCGTAACGCGTATGGCGCGGTCCTTATCAAAAGGTTTTATCTGAGGAAGATCCGCCCCCGACTTTTCCTGCAATACCGCCGGGGTTCTCACATCTCCGGAAGTGACTAAGGTGGTTTCTTCTGAAAGAACTACAGGGACAGGTTCTTCGGGAATTTCTCCCTCTGCGAAAGGTTCTTCCATAGGGGTAACAGGAATTGCAGACTCTCTTCCGATAATTTCCGCAATAGCGTCCACCAAACGGTCAATTTCCACCCGGTGCCGCATCAGCCAATCTGTTTCGCCCTCCACGAGCGACCGGGAAAGCTGAATGAGGATATCTACAATCTGCAAAAGAACATCGATCTGCTCTGATCCAAGAAAGACTTCTCCTTTCTGAGCCGCAACAAAGCAATCTTCCATCACGTGGGCCACCCGGACAGCCGCGTCGAGGCCTACAATCCTTGCCCCCCCTTTTATGGAATGGGCGGCACGCATCAGTGCCTCTAACGGTTCGGTTCCTCCGGGATTGTTTTCAAGGGCAAGAAGACCGTCACTCAGCACGGCCACGTGTGTTTCCACCTCTGCCTGGAAAAGATCCATCAAGGCGGGATCGGAAATGACATCGGAACCCGCGGTATCCGCACCCGCCTTCCGAGACGGCCCTGAGACTTCTCCACTGGAAAATGAATCGTTTCCCTTTTCAGGCCCGGGGGATTTTCCTGATGACTTTTTCCCCTGCGCATCGGAGTGGGCTAACAGACCTTTGACAGCAGACACAAACGATTCAATCTCTCCATGGTATTCGGCAGAATGCTGCCTGGAGACGTCCATGGCCCCCGACAGGTGGTTGATGATATCCACCCCTCTCAGCAAGAGGTCTATCTGCTCGGAACGCAGGTCGATCTTGCCTTTCTGAGCCGCAACGAAGCAATCCTCCATCACGTGGGCCACCCGGACCGCGGCATCCATGCCCACAATTCTCGCGCCCCCCTTGATGGAATGGGCAGCACGCATCAGAGCCTCCAACTGGTCGGTTGCGTCGGGATTGTCCTCGAGGGCAAGGAGACCGTCATTTAACACCGCCACATAGCTTTGCGTTTCTGTCTGAAACAGATCCAGAAGAGCGGGATCTGAAAACTCCCCGGAATCCCCTCCGCCTTCCGCTTTCCCGGCGCCCTCCCGGGTTTCATCCTCTGATGTGGATGGGGTATCATCCCCATGAATAATCCGGCCTGGAACCGTTTCCAACGTCTTCCGGCCGGCCGGGTCCGTCTCTAACGCGCGGACCAGATCGTCCAAATCCTCTGCAATTTCGCTTTTCCAGCCGGTTTTTTCCTCAATGGCAGCCTCGGCAATCCGGCCTAACAACTGAACCCCTTTTACGAGGGTTACTGCCTGCTCCTCAACCGGCTTGACTCTACCGTCATGAACAGCTTTAAGGAAACCTTCCATGGACCCAATCACCTTAACGGCCTCTTCCAGATCAACAACCTTGGCGCCCCCCTTCATGCCATGAAGCTCTTTGAGCATGGATTGTATTCTGTCCGGAAAATCCGGAAGGGATGTCAGAGACAGGCATCCGTCCATCAGGGAGGCTGCGTGGGCCTCTACTTCGGTCCTGAACAGCTCCATGATGCTGGAAAAAGGTTTTCCTGTTCCCTCAAATTCCGTCACTGGATACTTCTCCTCAAAGTATAAAACAAAAGCTCATCATCCAGAAAAGCGACATTCCTGTTTTTCCACTTGAAAATACCTTTTGAAAAAGCCGACTTGGATTTAGAAACGGATACCGGAACATTCTGCAGAATATCCGGATGGATATGAAATATCTCGCTGATTTCGTTCACAGGAAATACCCAACGCTCGTCGTTTTTGATCACCACCATCATAAGAGCCTGTTCCTTTTTTTTCGCCTGGCTGCTTTCCTTTTCCGATTCCAGCCCGATCAGTTCCTTCAGGGAAACACACAATTGGATTTCGCCATGGACATTGATCAAACCCAGGAGGACCGGGCTTCTTTTGTGAGGAAGGGTGTGAACAGGTTTCATATCAACGATTTCCGCAAACAGTTTTGCCGGCAGTGAAAGCCATTCCTCCTCGATTCTGAAAATAACGAGAGCAACGGTGCCAACCGGTGCGTCAATTTTCTTGACAGCAAATATCTGTCCCCATTCACTCTGGTATTCTTCCGGAAGTTCCCGCTCAAGCAGATTCCGCCCCGCCTGTGTAAACCGGTCGCAGTTTCGGCAGTGGATCACTTCCTCCAATTTAGGACAACGGGGTTTTTCCGAGCCCCATACCCCAATCGTTTTCCAGCATCTGCTTTCCATGGTAATGTCCTATGGTACCTGTCAAACTCCCCCGTAAATTTTCATGGCTCTCTTTCTCAGACTCAAAGCCCTGTCCTTTTCTCCCTTCTGCTCCATGATGAAGGCCAGATGGTTCAACGCATCAGAATGTTTCGGCTCCAGGTAAAGCGCTTTATTGAAGCAGTTTTCGGCTTTATCCGCATCGTCAAGCGCTTCGAAAAGAAGACCCATGAGGAAATTGGCCCGCACATGCGTGGGATTCTGTTTCAAAAACTCCGAACAGAGTTTGAGAGCCGATTGAAGAGATCCCTGATCAGCCAATCGCTGTGCCCCATCAAAAAGATCAATTTGCTTTTCAGGACTTTCGTGCTTTACAGCCTCTGTTCCTAAAACGTTCTTTGAAGCAACCTCCTTTGAAAAACAGGGGGGGACAACATTTCCCTTAAAACCTGTTCTGGCCGCCTTTTCAAATATTCTCTGCCTTGGTAAAAAAGCCGCATCGACAATTTCTTTCTTTTCATCCGAAGCTTTTCTTCGCTCTTTTCTGCAGGCAAACACGCCTGGTCTGTGAATTCCGGCAAAACCCTGCTCCACGGCAACCTGCCGCTCCGCATGCCCCAAAAACAGGATCCCCTCACTCGTTAAGAGTTTTTTGATAACCGCCAGGGCCTCCTTCTTCGCTTCCGGACTTAAATAGATCAATAAATTCCGGCAAAACAGGATGTCATAGGGATCACGTTCCTTCACAAAACCTTTTCGCAGAAGGTTGTCCGTAGAGAACTTCACCATCTGCTTTACCGACTCTTTAAGGGCGTAAACATTCTCTTCAGGATCAAAAAACCTGTCTCTGAATCCAAGGTCGCCCCCGCGAAAAGATCTCGGACCATAACTGGCCTTTTTCGCCTTTAAAATAGCTGCCGTGCTGATGTCCACCGCTTCGATATGCATTTTGGATCTGTCGATTCCTGAATCCATGAGCGACATGGCAATGGAATACGGCTCTTCCCCGGTAGAACATGGCACACTGAGAATACGCACTGTTTTTCCTTTGCTTTTATGATGCCATTCATTTTTCAGATACTGACGAAGATACACATAGGATTCCCGATTTCGAAAAAACCAGGTCTCGGGGATAACTACTTCTTCGATAAGTTTTTCCCGTTCTTTTCCCGAACTCATGAGACATTCGAGATACTCTCCTGGTCCCTGCAGACCACAATCTTTCATACGAAGCTGGACCGCCTTGGAAATGATATCTGAACCGACAGCGTCTGCAGACAGGCCGATCTCCTTTTCCAGGAATTTTTCTATTGCGGTAGAGGTCATTGCTATCAATTCTTTATTCGGAAGCCTTCCCTTTATTATTCATGGCATCCGGCATTGGCAGGAGCTTGAAACTTTCAGGAAGACGATCCAGATCGATCAATTGAACCATGTGGTCATTTTCCATCATGATGCCGCCAAGAAAGGGCGCCCCATTCATGCTGATCCCGGATGACACAAACGCTTCCCTGTCCTGTCTTACCGTCTCGGTAACACGTTCAGCCATAAAGCCGACAATGTAGCCTGTTCCATCTTTTTCTTGAAAATCCACCAGAATTATCCTTGTGCTCAGTCGCATGTCGCAGGGTTCATCCTGCACGAGACGACGCAAATCAATCACAGGGACAATGGCGCCCCGGTACTTGAAAAGACCGGCGAAATATTTCGGGGCATGGGGAATTTTTTCGAGCTTCACTAACGGACAGATCTCTCGAATCTTTTCACAATTGATCCCATACATGGCTTCGCCAAGATAAAAAAGTAGCATCAACATATCAAATCTCAACCCACCTTGAATCGCGACACTTCATCATGCAAACCCTTCGCTGCTTCATTCAACTGCTCTATGGCGGAATAGGTCTCGCTGAGGGAATCCAGGGTTTCTCTCATTTCTTCACTGAGTGCGACCATTGAAATGTTTATGGCTTGAGCATTGCCGGATTGCTGACCCATGGAAACATTCACATTTTCAAAGCTGGGGGAAAGGGCTTGAACCTGCTCAATAATGCGTGCAAGCTGTGCACTGATTTTTCCCACGTCTTCGGAGCTGCGCTTCACTTCACTGATAAATTTATCCATCTCCATAACACCCGCCGAAACCGCCGCGTGCATCTCCTGAACCATCTGTTCAATGTCGAGAGTAGCCACTGCAGTCTGGTCGGCCAGTCGCCTGATCTCCCTGGCAACCACATTAAATCCTCTGCCGTATTCCCCGGCCTTCTCGGCTTCAATCGCAGCATTTAAGGAAAGCAGATTGGTCTGTTCTGCCACCTTGGTTATGGTCACCACCACATTGGTTATGTTCTCGGCTTTTTCATTGATCGTCTGCAACCTGCCAGAAATGGAGCCTGAGGCTTTCTCCATATTGTCCATGGCCTCCTCCATCCGCGCAAGATTACTTTGCCCGCTGCTCGCAAATCCGGCTGTTTCCTGTGATTTGGCGGCCACCTGCTGCATGGTCTCTTTCAATCCGCCAGCCACGGTGGAAATGTCCTGCACCGCTTTCACCATCCTGTCTGTGGATGCCACCTGATTCACCATGGTAACTTCTTGTTCCCTTACGGTTGCAGCCAGTTCGGTGGAGGAGGAGGAGACCTGTATTCCGGATCTTTGAACCTGTCCGACCACATTCCTGAAAGAACAGGCCATGTCGTCTATGGCTCTTAGAAGCCTCCCTATTTCATCATTGTTTGTAGCGTTTATGGTCACACCCAAATCAAAATTGGCCAATTGGTTGGCCACGGATGAAACGGCCTTGAGGGGTTTGAGGACCAGCGCCCGAAGGAAAATGATCAGACATGTAACCAGCGCCAACAGGATAAAGACCACCCCGACCCCCTGGCTCCAGATCGCCCTTTCCAACTGGGAACGGGAGACGTCCTCAAAAATTCCGGTTTCCTCGGCAGCCCGTTTTTTTAATTCCTGTATCTTCTTCTTTATAATGGAATCCGTATAATAAACGGTAAAGCTTCCGATCTGTTTTCCTTCCCGCACGCACTCCACAAAAATCGACGGATATTTGCCAAGCGCTGGATCCGCAGGCAGAGAATCTCCTGTATTCACATCGGGATCTCTCCATGCGGCAGCAAAAGGCGCCACTCTTTCGTCTAAGACCTTGATGGCAACGACCTCCCCATACTGCATATAGGGACGTAACGATTGCCGCATGCCATCCTGGTCCAAATTGTACAGATACGTGCTGCCGATACCGCTGAGTATTTCGACATTGAGCTGGATCTTCTTTTTCAGATCCCCCATTTCCTCCTCTGCCCTTTTATCAATAAACTGATTGATTCCCCTTGAGATTTCAGTGGTAAAAGAAGTCACCATCCGGACCTCAAAATTCAGCAGAACAAACCCGCCAAGGATCATCAGCACACATACAATCCCGCAGGCCGACACAACTATTTTTGTAACAATGCTCCAGTTTCGCATGATCCCATCCCATTCATAACCCTAACGAGTCCCCAAATATCCTTTTACGATTTCATCATATCGACCGGATTCTCTCAACTTCCTCAGACCTTCATTAAAATCGTCTCTGACCTTCCTGCTTGAAAACGCCACCCTGAAAGGGGTAGGTTTGAAAATATAAGCCACATCCACCGGTTGGGTCGTGTCCATCTTCTGGTTCCTTTTCTTGAGGTAAAGAAAAATATTTTTGTCCAGCACAATGGCATCGACACGGTCCCCGTACAACAGATTGATCTGAAGCTCCTGCTTGGCCAGTTCTCTGTATTTCGGGTTCTCTTTTGCCATGGCGGCAAAATCCTCCCCAAGATAGATGGTCGCCTCCTGAAACGCAACGACGCTTTTTCCTTTCAAATCCTCTATCTTTTCAAACTTTAACCCTTTTTTCTTCAAACTCACCACCACATTTTCACAGGCAATGTGCTCATCCGAATAAAATGCTTCAATCCCTGAATTTGTGTTAATGGTCAAGACGCCGTCAACCCGTTTCTCAAGAAGCTCCATGTTTCGTCTTGCAAAGGGTACATATTTCGGAACGATCGCATAGCCTTTCGCACCCAGGGCTTCTCTCACGATATCCAGCTCTATCCCCGAATTGGTTTCCGGGATATTGTAAGGGGCGATGGCCATCCCAATGGCCATGGTAAGCTCCTTTTTTTCAGCCATGGCCTCGGACATCCAGAATGCCACAAAAACCATGTTCATCAGAATCAGAAGCTGTATTCCGTGTGCTCTCAATATGCCTCTCACCTCAGTAAGATTGCTTTGATTTTCAAATCCAAAACCCACCACACTGCCGGCGGACAAGTCCAAAATAGCCAAACCAAAATCGTGTCTGAACAGCTTTTTCGTTCAGACACTAACTCACCTTGAAACGCGACACCTCATCATGCAATCCCCTTGCGGCATCATTGAGCTGCCCTATAGCCGAATACGTCTCGTGTACGGAACTCTTGGTCTCCTTCATCTCCTCACTCAGTGCAGCCATGGATCTGTTTATTTTCTGCGCACCTTCTGATTGCTGAACCATAGCGATATTCACATTCTCAAAGCTGGGTGAGAGAATCTGCACCTGCTCAATGATGCGTGCAAGCTGTGCACTGATTTTTCCCACGTCTTCGGAACTGCGCTTTACTTCACTGATAAATTTATCCATCTCCATGACACCGGCGGAAACCGCTCCGTGCATATCCTTCACCATCTGCTCAATATCCAGAGTGGCCACGGCCGTCTGATCGGCTAAACGCCTGATCTCCCGCGCCACCACATTAAAACCCCTTCCGTACTCGCCGGCTTTTTCGGCTTCAATGGCAGCATTCAAAGACAGCAGGTTGGTCTGTTCCGCAACCTTTGTGATGGTCACCACCACATGGGTGATATTCTCCGCCTTCTCGTTGATGGCTTGAAGCCTTCCCGAAATGGAGCTGGAGGCAGTCTCCATATTCGTCATGGCCTCTTCCATTCGGCTCAGGTCATTCTGACCGCTGCTTGCAAATACAGCGGTTTCCTGGGATCTGGCAGCAACTTCGCGCATGGTTGCCACCAGTCCTTCGGCAACCGTCGAAATTTCTTCTACCGCCTTTACCATCCTGTCCGTGGATTCAACCTGATTTGACATGGTTGTCTCCTGCTCTCTGGCAGTTGCGGCCAACTGGGTTGAGGAAGAGGATATCTGTATCCCGGACCTCTGTACCTGGCCCACCAGAGAATTCAGATTCTCCGTCATGGTCATCACGGAAGATATGAGGTTTTCCGTCTCGTCTTTCATCCGGTTCGGGTCATCTTTTCGCCTTTCACCCATCAAGGTTCTGGCGGAAACCCCCGCTGAAGACAGATCGCCCGTTGCAATCTCCTTCACCACACCGGTAATCTTTGTTATGGGTCTGGTCACCCTGTTCCCTAAGAATATGGCAATGCCGATCACCGGGATAAGCACGGCAAGGCCGCTCACCACCATTACACGAAGAAGTTGAGACATGGAATCTTCCACTTTCTGTTTCGCTTCATAGTAATCATCCTCATAAACTCCAGCGCCTATGACCCAGTCCCATGGTTCAAAATAGGTTAAGGCAACCACCTTCATGCGAGGGCTTTGCTCCCCCGTATCCTTCCATGGATAGCGCTCATAAGCCACTTCATTTTTTTTGAGTTTAACGGCTTTGTTCACAATATTCTGAACATAATAACGTCCTTGTGCGTCTTTGGAATCCCAGAGGTCTTCCCCGTCGCGCTGCCCACCCTTTGAAATAATGTAGTGTCCCCGGTGAAAAGGGTGCTTGCCGCCAAGGGCATAAACATACCCGGTTTTGCCCACCTTCATGTCAATAATGGCCTGGCGAAGGGAATCCGGTGTTTTGTAGAGGGGGCCGGTGTACAACATTCCTATGATTTTACCATCTTTGTCGGTGATGGCACTGCATGCACTGAAATGCCAGCCATTCACAAGGTAGGCAAGGCCATTATAAATTTGCTTATGAAGGATGCTTGCAATAATGGGATTCTTGATGCCGTCGTGTACCGCCGGAATACACGTCCCTTCGGCAGGATGGGTTTTGGAAGCCGCCATGGTTGTCGCGACCAGAAGCATATCGCCCTTCTCATTCATGCGCTGGAATATGCCGTAGTCTCCACCGAATTTTTCCTTCATCACACCCATATAGGTGGAGGGGTCCATCATTCCGTAGATAAGCATTTTGGGAAGGGTAACGGTTTCTTTTTTGAGGGTAACCTGATTGACCGCATTCATGGAGACCATGTCCGAAGACAGTACGAGCCCTCCCATCCCTTCCAGGAAACCGGCGGCATCGCGCAACTGCCGGTCCAGCTCTTTTTCGATCATCTTACTGGTCGCAGCACAGGTATTATACACCGCATGAGCGATATGGGCTATATTCTGTCGCGCAAGCGCAGCCAGTTCATCCTCGATATTCTTTGTAACGCCCCCTTTGGCCATATATGTGAGGACAAAAATAACAAGTACCGGGACGATGGCAGCCACCACCGGAAGACCAATCACCTTCGTTTTTAACGTCACCATCATGATTTTTCCTCTGTTTCTATTTTCAGGTGGCCACTTTGAAACGGGAAACCTCATCCTGAAGACCTGTCGCCGCTTCCTTGAGATACTCTGTTGCAAGGTTGAATTCCCTCAGCGATTCCAGGGTATCGTGCGTCGTAATCGTCAGTTGTTCCATGGTTTCACTGATCTGACTTGCATTTTCAGACTGGGTTTCCATGGCAGCATTCACAGCCTCAAAACCGGGACGAAGGGTCTGCACTTTATTCATGATGCCTTCCAGCTGTCTTCCAAACCTGCTGATCTTATCCACCCCGGATCGGACCTCCTGCGTGAAAAGCTCCATCTCTTTAGCACCTTCCGTAACAGACAGCTCCATATTATTGACAATCTCTTCAATATCCAGAACCGCCACGGACGTCTGATCCGCTAACCTCCTGATCTCATTCGCCACAACGGAAAACCCTCTTCCATACTCACCCGCCTTTTCCGCCTCAATGGCCGCATTCAGAGAAAGAAGATTGGTTTGATCAGCCACCTTTGTGATAGTCGTCACGATGGTACTGATTCTTGATGCGTTCTCCCTGATCCCGGACAGTTTTCCTGAAACGGAGTCCGTCCCTCCAAGCACGGCCTGCATGGATGCTTCCATGGCTTCAAGTCCCATCTGACCGGATTCTGCCAGCTTGGCCGTTTCAGAAGCGGCATGGGCCACCCCGCTCATGGTTTCAACCAGATTTCCGGCGGTTTCAGAGATCTGTTTGGAGGATACACTGGCCTGTTTTGTAGACGCAGCCTGCTCGGTCATGGTGGTTTCGAGCTGCCTCGATGAGGCTGCAATCTGTGCCGATGAGGACGTTATCTGGGCGCCGGATTGCTGCACCTGTCCGAAAAGGGAATTCAAACTGCTGCTCATTTCCGCAAACGCATGGTGCAGCCTTCCGGTTTCATCCTTTCTCGCACCTATCTTGCGCCCAATCGTGCTCAAAGATCTGGAAGCCCCTGCAATATCCCCAGCGGCTATTTCCTGGGCGACTTCCGTCAACCGCGCGATGGGACCGCAGATACGCCGTATAATAAAAAGAGCGATCAGTAGATACAGGGCAACCTGGAACAAAATAACAATGAAAGAAATCATCACATTGAATCGATCCAGCCTGTTTATATTTGCATAAAGCTCCTCATCAGGCGCCAGAATTCCAAGTCCTGTTCCTGTTTTGGTCACGGTTGCAAACAGAGAATACTTCTTTTCTTTTAGAACAAGGTTTTCAAGAAAAACCACACCCGGCGCCCGGTCTTTCAGATCCGACAATTTCTCGCCCCATTCCAGATCTTTCATTTTTTTGAGAACTTTTGATGGATCCGCGGGAAAAGAAATCAGAAGATCACTGGACAGATCCACTGCGAAAGGAAGGGAACCCGGCGTCACTTTCATCCTGTGAACCATCTTTTTCAAATTTCCCAGACTGAAATCAACCGTTGCCAGACCGATGATGCGATTGGTTTTCCCAACCATTAATGCATCCACGGTTATCATAAGCGCCTGGGTTGCTGCCTCATCCATATAGGGGTCTGTCCAGTAGATCGTTTCCGGCCTCATTTTCAGCCTGTCCCAACCTTCGGGCAGGGCAAGAAGATACCAGCGCTGATTAAGGTAGTCATATTCCGGCGTATTCAGGTCCCAGGTGAAATGGACCCGGCCCTCCTCTCTGTAAACATAGGGTCCGAAATATTTCTTGTCTTTCAAAATCGCATAGGGTTCATACCATAGTCCCCCGCCGATGGCTTCCGGCAGGAGTTCGAAATTGCGCAGGAGGAACTCCTTTATCTGCGGGGTGATATCCTGCCCTGTTTCCCTGCAGATGGAAAGAAAGGCCTCTCCTGCAACTGCAAGGTCTTCGGCATTTTTTTCCATAATCAACATGGAAGATTCAATACTTTCCGCATTTTTTCCAATGAGCGCCTGAATATGCTTTTCCGTCTCCAGCCGCAAACTTTTACCCATTTCACGGGCGTTGTAAATCAACACAACGCATCCCAGAAGGGATGAGATGGTGATAATGCCGACCATGAAAAGGATATTCAGTCGCAGCGTGACATTCATCTGTGAACCTGTTCCGTTCGTGCCTGCTTGGTTTGATCTTAAAGATTCGTCAGGCAGGCTGCCATTTGGTTTATACCATGAATAAGTAACCTATTCAAATTTCCCGATAGCGAATTTTAGGTTCAGAGAACCCATTCCTGCAGGGATTTTTGATAAGATACATGAATAACCTTATAATATAAATGGCAAATAAACAAGACGTATCCTATGTGAAAATCCGAGTGCGAATGGACGCCGGATCATGGCGGATCATTTTCATCGACCGTCCTTAAATATTTTCTCTTTTTCATGATTACCCGAATAAACGCATAGATGGCAATCATCGCTCCGAAGGCAAAAAGAAATTCATACAGATAGAAGCTCAGATGCACAAACCAGGTTGTTTTCGATACCAGGGAACTGCGCCAATCCTTTTCGATCACTTCAAGCGGTACGTTCAGAGAAGAATAAACGGCATCATCCGAATCTTCTCCCGCCTTTATGGTATCGAGAATCCTCAGCATCTTCTTTTTGCCGTATCGGTTCACGATATACACGACAAAATCTTTACTCTCCTCATAGGCCAGTATGAAATCCGAATCTCTCAAGGGAAAGTCCCTGCTCAAGGAAGCAAGAGGCAGAAGATTCCCGGTGAAGGCGGCCTTATTGAGAAAAGATCTGTTCCGGTCATGGACAATATCGCTGATCCCGTCGCTGGCCCACTGTGCGATGCCTTCGTCAAGCCAGCGGGGAACCTGTCGGTTCTCCACATACTGATGAATATAGAGATGACACAATTCGTGTTTCACCACATTCCTGAGTTGGAGAGGATGATTAGTTGTTCTTGAACAGTCAACGACCAGCAGATTCCTCTCCGGTTGCGCAAAGGCAATGGTCAGAGGACTTTTCACCATTTTCTGAAACTGTCGGCTTTCTTGAAGGAGAACGATGGTAGGTTTACCGTGCAGTTCCCATCCAAAAACTCTCTGCAGTTCCTCCTTGATCTGGGGCACTACCTGCTCCACTTCTTCGGCCATCGCCTCCAGATTGGATGGAAATACGATACGGGCATTACCCTCTTCCATAAAGCGGTCAGGGGCGCCTATCGCTTTCCAGGGAAAAATCAGGAGGAAACCCAGGAGCAGGATATGAATTGCATGGATGAATTTTATGCCCATTCTCACATCAGAATTCAGTAGCTGGAAGGGAATGAAAATCGTTTTCGTATTCTGTCCCGCCTCTCATATTTTTTTAAGCGGGACAGGCTTCTGACTCCCGAATTCTATTCCTATTTTTAATGGTTAACTCTATCATAGAGCATCCATGAAGGGGGAGATTTTTTTGATCTCTTTTCTGTTTCCGGTGCTGTCTTCAGAAAAATGCAATAAACGACAAGTATCCAAAAATAATTTTTAAATATGGTAGGAAGAATGGTATGATGAATGCTGCATTTTTTACGTTTCGGAACCGGTTAAAAGGAGGTAGATCTATTGCCCGGCAGTAAAAAAACAGCTCTTGTTCAATGTGGCCGCGACATCACGACTGAGGAACTTGGCACAATCAGGGAAACGGTAGATATGTTCCCCAAACTGAGCAGGTCGGAACTGACGGCAACCATCTGTGAACATCTGGAATGGTTTGCTCCAACGGGCGCCGGCAAACTGGATGCCTGCGCAAAACTTCTTGAAAAACTTGAGGATGAAGGGCTTCTGAAGCTTCCTGAAAAGATTGAAACACCAAAGAAAAAGCGAAAGCCCGTTGCGCATACAACACAAACCAGCCCCCGGCCGGACATGGTTTGCACGTTAAAGGAGTTGGGGACGGTAGATATCGAGATCGTGCAGGAGGACACATCCAAGAAACTCTGGAATGAATATGTGTCTCGATACCATTACCTTGGATATAAGCACCCGTTTGGCACATATATTCGCTATTTTATTACATCCGACCAAGGTATTCTGGGGTGCATCATGTTTTGTGGGGCAGCCAAATCCATGAAACTACGCGACAAATGGATTGGATGGACAACCAGACAGAAGGCAAGAAACCAGGGGTGGGTCATTAACAACAACCGTTTTCTTATTTTGCCATGGGTTCAGGTCAAAAACCTGGCGAGCCATGTGCTTGGGAAGGTAAGCAGGCGCATCAAAAATGACTGGCTGGAGCAATGGGGATTTGAACCCGTGCTTATGGAAACGTTTGTGGACCCCCAGCTTTACGCCGGCAGTAGTTACAAAGCGGCCAATTGGCAATACCTGGGAATGACCACCGGTGAGGGCCTTCCTCGGAAAGGAAAGACCTATTCCACCACACCGAAAATGATTTTAGTCATGCCGCTGACAAAAAATTTTCGAGAGATCCTTTGTTCCAGGGATCTTCAGGGCAGAATCCTGTAACGTCCTATTCCAAAATCCGGTCACAGATGGGTACATTTAATGCTTGACCCTTCAAAACATTTTGGCATATATTTAACGTATTGCAATTTTTGCCTATTCTCAAGCCATGTGAATACAAGAGGATTCCAATGAATGTGCTTAAAACGGTCTGCAATATCTTTGACGGCATAAACGAATGGGTCGGAAGGATTGTGGCCTGGATTACCCTGAGCCTGGTTCTGATCGTATTTTCAGATGTTGTCATGCGTTACCTCTTCAACACAAGTTTTGTCTTTGTCCAGGAGCTGGAATGGCATGTTTTCGGCTTCATCTTCTTAATGGGAGCGGGATATACCATGCTCCACGACGGCCATGTACGGGTAGACGTCATCTATCAGGGCCTGAGTCCCAGAGGACAGGCCTGGATAAACCTCATCGGGGTTATTTTTTTCATGCTTCCGGGATGTATCATGGTCATTGTCACTTCCTGGAAATTTACGGCCAATTCCTGGATGATCATGGAGGGGTCCCCCGACCCCGGAGGAATTCCTTACCGATATATTCTAAAGGGAACCATCACAGCGGGGTTCGTGCTTCTTTTCCTGCAGGGTATATCCATGGGTCTGCGCAGTCTCCTTCTCTTGACGGGAGTTGAAAAAACCCACGGAAGGGCCTCGTAATGGAATACCTGGCCGCATGGATGTTTCTGGCTCTCACCATCCTGCTGATGGCAGGTTTTCCGGTCGCCTTCACTCTCCTGGGGACCTCTCTTATTTTCGGTCTCATCGGTTTTGGATGGTCTTTCTTCGATCTCCTGCCCCTGCGCATCTGGGGACGAATCACCAATGTCACCCTTATCGCCGTCCCCCTCTTTGTCTTCATGGGGGTCATGCTGGAACGTTCCGGGCTTGCGGAAGAATTGCTTGACACCATGGGCGTGCTCTTCGGCCGTCTCAAGGGAGGTCTGGCCGTATCCGTGGTGGTTGTGGGCGCCCTGCTTGGGGCCTCCACCGGGATTGTGGGCGCCACAGTGGTCACCATGGGGCTCCTGGCGGTACCCACCATGATGCGCCGAAATTACCAAAAGGAATTAGCCACGGGGACCGTCGCCGCCTCCGGCACGCTGGGACAGATTATCCCACCCAGTATCGTGCTTGTCCTCATTGCCGATATCGTGGGCGTATCCGTGGGAGAACTCTTCATGGGAGCTGTCCTGCCCGGGATGCTCCTGATGACCCTGTACATCCTGTACATCCTGATTGTAGCCAACCTGCGCCCGAAGATTGCACCGCCCATACCCCAGAAAGAACTTGATGCCATCTCCCGCAGGGAACTCCTGGTCCGGGTTTCACGCGCACTCGTCCCACCCCTTTTCCTGATGGTAGCTGTTCTTGGAAGTATTTTTGCCGGGATTGCTTCCCCCACGGAAGCTGCGGCCGTGGGTGCTGTAGGCGCCACGCTCTTGACCATCCTGAATCGAAAATTCAGTCTGGATATCCTGAAAAAAGTCATGACCAGCACCATGAACCTGACCTGTATGGTCTTTATCATCCTTTGTGGAGCAGCGGCTTTTGGACTTGTCTTCAGGGGGCTGGGCGGGGACGGCCTGGTCAGGCATTTCCTGGAATATATTGCAAGTGTGTCCAGCAAGAATATGGTGCTTTTTATCGTTATGGCCCTGATTTTTTTCATCGGCTTTTTCCTCGATTTCATAGAAATCACGTTTATCCATGTCCCGGTACTGGCGCCCATCATGATTGAATTCGGTTTTGATCCCGTATGGTTCTGCATCCTCTTAGCCGTTAACCTGCAGACCTCTTTCATGACGCCCCCTTTCGGTTTTTCCCTGTTCTATCTCAAGGCTGTCACGCCTCCCGAGATAAAAACCGGTCATATTTATCGAGGCATCATTCCCTTTGTGTGCGTGCAACTGATCGGGCTTTGCATCGTAATTTTCTGGCCCGAACTTGCCACCTGGCTTCCAAAAGTTGTTTTTGGGGATTAACAATCCAAATATAAACACTTCAAACAAGGAGGTTGTTATGGAAAGACGTGAGTTTCTGAAAAAGGCGGGCATTGGGGCCGCTGCAGTCGCTGCAACCGCGGTCAGTGCACCCGCAGTTCTGGCAAACAAGACCTATAATTGGAAAATGGTCACCACATGGCCGCCCAAGCTCCCCGTATTGCAGACCGGTTGTGAACGCCTGGCCAAACTGGTGGGGGAAATGTCCGGAGGAAGGCTGCAAATTCAAGTGTATGCCGCAGGGGAACTGATCCCCCCAATGGGTATCTTTGATGCGGTTTCCGCCGGCACTGTCGAGGTAGGCAGCGGCGCCTCCTATTATTGGGCTGGAAAGACCCCCGCGGCCCAGTGGTTTTCTGCTGTGCCGTTCGGCATGAACGCCCAGGGGATGTCTGCATGGTTTCATGGCGGCGACGGTCTGAAGCTCTGGGAAGAGACCTACGCCCCGTTCAACCTGATCCCCAGACCGGGCGGGTCTACCGGTGTTCAGATGGGTGGATGGTTCAACAAAAAAATCAACAGCATTGAAGACTTCAAGGGCCTGAAGATGCGCATTCCCGGACTTGGCGGCAAAGTTCTGGCCAAAGCGGGGGCCACGGTGGTCCTGACCGCCGGAGGAGAGATATTCACGAACCTTGAGCGCGGAGTGATTGATGCGACGGAATGGGTAGGACCGTTGCACGACAACAGGATGGGCTTCTACCAGGCAGCCAAGTATTACTACTACCCGGGCTGGCACGAACCGGGAACCTACCTGGAGTATTTCTTTAACAAGAAGGCTTACGAGTCTTTGCCGAAAGACCTTCAGGCCATTTTGGATGCCGCCTGCATGGACAATGAGATCTGGTGCCTGGCCCAGTTTGATGCCCGCAACGGCGCCGCACTGGTGGAGTTAATTAAAAAACACCATGTCAAACTGCTTAAATTCCCTGACAGCGTAATGGATGCCCTTCGCAAACTGTCCAAAGAAGTCCTTGCTGAAGAGGCCGCCAAAGATGCCATGTCCACAAAAGTCGCCGCGGCTTTTGAGGCCTTCCAGAACCAGGTCGGCCCCTGGTACACGGTCTCTGAAAAGGCCTATTATGATGATATTTTTGGGAAATACTCACTTGATTAAAAGTTTCTGAAAACTGTATCCCCCGGCCGGTCCTCTGTTCGAGGAGGTCGGGGGGAACATAATAAAGCCCCTTAACCCACCCCATTTATCCTTTCCCGGAGCGTATCCATTCCTGACTTCTATGCTTTTTGGTTGCGGCTGTGCCGCATTCAAGATATGATAGGCAAAAAAATATCAAGGAGCGAAACTATGGATTTTCCTTATCTGTTTTCACCAATCACCATCAACGGGATGACGATCAACAACCGCATCGTCATGACGGCAATGCATCTGGGGTATACGCCGACGGGGGAAGCAAACGATCGCCTCGTTGAATTCTACAGGCGGAGGGCCGAAGGCGGCGTCGGGTTCATTATTGTTGGAGGATGCATCATCGATGAGTTCGGCGGCATGCAAAGCATGATTTCGTTGAATGACGATCGTTTTATCCCGGGGCTGGCACGGCTGACCGAGGCCGTGAAAAGCAGTGGTGCAAAGATAGGCGCCCAGCTCTACCAGGCCGGGCGTTATGCACACTCTGCCATGATCGGCGGCCGTGAGCCGATTTCTTCTTCCGCCGTGCGTTCGAAGTTGACGGGGGAAACCCCGCGGGCCCTTGAGCTGGATGAAATCCCCGGCGTACAAGATAGATTTGCAGAGGCCGCTGTCCGCGCTCAAAAGGCCGGTTTTGATGCAGTTGAGATCCTTGGAAGCGCAGGGTATCTGATCAGTCAGTTCTTGTCCCCCATCACCAACCTGCGGGAGGATGAATATGGAGGAGATCTGAAAAACCGCATGCGCTTCGGGCTTGAGACCGCCGGAAAAGTCAGAGCGGCTGTCGGGCCTGACTATCCTGTTCTCATGCGTCTTGCGGGCAACGATTTTATGGAAGGGGGGAATACCAACCGGGAATCTGCAAAATTTGCTGCAGAAGCGGAAAAGGCAGGCATCGACATGTTCGACATTACAGGGGGTTGGCATGAGACGCGGGTTCCCCAGCTTACCATGGGAGTACCCCGCAAAGCTTACCTCTATCTGGCACAGGGCATTAAGTCCGCTGTCTCCGTACCTGTCCTGGCCAGCAATCGAATCAACGATCCCCATGTGGGGGAACAGATCCTGCGTGACGGAGAAGCCGATCTAATAACGATGGCAAGAGGCCTGATTGCGGACCCTGACCTTCCGAAAAAGACCAGGGAAGGGAACACTGAAAAGATTTTCCATTGCATCGCCTGCAACCAGGGTTGTTTTGATGAGGTTTTCAGACTGCAGCCGGTCACGTGCATGGTCAACCCGATGGCAGGAAAGGAGACAGAAAAACAATCTCTGCCCGCGAAAAAGTCTAAAAAGGTTCTTGTTGTTGGGGGCGGGCCCGCGGGGCTGAAGGCAGCCTGCACCGCAGCAGAAAGAGGACACCGGGTGACGCTCATTGAAAAAGACAATAAGCTGGGAGGGCAGCTTCTCCTGAACAGACTCATTCCCGGACGGGAAGAAATGCTGACAGCGGCCCGCGATCTTATAACCAACCTGAAAGCCCTGGATGTGGAAGTCCTGACCGGGAAGGAAGCCGATCCCGAATTTATCCGGAAACTTTCCCCCGATGCGGCAATCATTGCTTCGGGCGCCAGGCCGATCATTCCTGAAATCCCCGGAATGAATGGGGCAAATGTAATGCAGGCGTGGGAACTTCTTAAAGGGAAAAAAGGCGTTGGCAGAAAAATCGTTATCCTTGGAGGAAACGCCCTCGGACTTGAAACCGCCATATACCTGGCAACGATTGGAACCCTTCCCCCGGAGACACTTCACTTTCTCTGGACGAACAGAGCGGAGTCAATGGAAGCCTTGAACAGTTTGCTGAACCGGGGAATCAAAGACGTGACCGTCGTTGAAATGACCAAAAAAGCAGGAAAAGA